>NZ_JBHXTO010000120.1:0-28690 GCF_042677425.1 Streptomyces sp. NPDC127119
CCCAGCCGATCCGCGACGTGGCGTACGCCTTCTTCGCGCCCTCGATGTCGCCGGCCTTCACCGCGTCCGCGAACACCTTCGCCTTCGGCAGGGTCGCGTCGGCCTGCTCCTGCGCGTACTGCCGGTAGGCGGCGACCGCCGCGTCCAGCCGCGGATCACGCTTGGCGGCCGTGCCGCCGCCGGTGACCGTGACGTCCTGCCGGATGCCCTGGCCCTTCATGCCCGGCTTGCAGGCGATCCGGTAAGCACCCGCCTTCACCTCGGCGGTGACCTTCTGCCGGGTACCGGGCCCGATGTTCTCCCGCTCGGTGACGATCCGGTCATCAGGGAAGAGGAGGTACACCTCGGTGACCTTGGAGCCCTTGTTCGTCACGTCGAGCTGGACGTGACCGGCAGGAAACTCCTTCTTCGACACCTCGCACTTGCTGTCCGTCGCCGTCACCTCCACGACGTGGTCGTCACTCGACGCATCGCTCTTCTCGGTGCAACCCGTGACAGCGGCCACCGCCGCCGCGGTCGCGGCAGCGGTGACGACGGAGAGTCGGACGGCTCGCATACAGGCTCCAAGAGGGTCACAGGGGAAACACAGTTGCTTCACAGCGGCTCAGTGAGGCTGCCCTAACTTATCTGAGGCTTACCTGACTGAAAGCCGCCCGTCCAG
Source organism: Streptomyces sp. NPDC127119 (assembly GCF_042677425.1). Classification (NCBI taxonomy): domain Bacteria; kingdom Bacillati; phylum Actinomycetota; class Actinomycetes; order Kitasatosporales; family Streptomycetaceae; genus Streptomyces; species Streptomyces sp. NPDC127119. The sequence continues at coordinate 662 of NZ_JBHXTO010000120.1, forward strand.
TGATTCAGCTCTCATGGACGGCGTACGAGCACGGCACGGTCACGGAGGCGCTATCCGCCCCCCACGAAACGGTCAAAGACGGGTCAAGAACCCCTGACAGGGGCCACCATGACCCCGCCCGTGCGCGGGTGGGGAAACACCTCCACCGGCTGTTTGTAGACGTCCGAAAGCAGTCGGTCGGTGAAGACCTCCGAGGGCGCCCCGTCGGCCACCGCGCGCCCGGCGCACAGGATCACCACCCGGTGCGCGTACGCGGCGGCGAGACCCAGATCGTGCAACACCACGACCACCGCGTCCCCTGCGTGCGCCCTTTCGCGGCAGACCCGCAGCACCAACTCCTGGTGTCTGAGGTCGAGTGCGGCCGTCGGCTCGTCGAGCAGCAGCAGCCGGGCCCGCTGGGCGAGCACCCGGGCGAGCGCGACCCTGGCCCGCTCGCCGCCGCTGAGCGCGGAGAAGGTCCGGCCCGCGAATTCGGTGACCTCGGTCGCCTTCATGGCCGACGCCACCGCCGTGTCGTCCTCGGCCTCCTCGGGCCGGCCGGCCCAGGGTGCCCGCCCCATCCGTACGACCTCCTCGACCGGGAAGGGGAAGGAGAGCGAGGCGGACTGGGGGAGCACCGCCCGGCGCAGGGCCAGTTCACGCGCCGACCAGTCGGACACCGGGCACCCATGGACCCGTACGACACCTTTGGCCGCCGGGAGGTCGGCGGCGAGCGCGCCCAACAGGGTTGATTTGCCCGCCCCGTTGGGGCCGACGAGTGCCAGCACCTCGCCCGCGCGGGCCTCGACGTCCACGCCGGACAGCACCTCGCGGGCGCCGAGCCGGACGTGCAGGCCCTCGGCTGCGGCGAGCACGTCACCGGCGGCCACGGGGCCGGGCGGCACGCTCCCCGTACGGAGCCATCCCCTGCGCCTCCTCATGCCCAGCCTCCCTGCCTGCGACGGGTCCTGCGCAGCAGCCAGAAGAAGAACGGGCTGCCGAAGAGAGCGGTCAGCACACCGAGCGGCAGCTCGGCGGGCTCGGCGACGGTACGCGCCGCGAGGTCGCCCGCGAGCAGTACGACCGCACCGCCCAGGGCGCTGCCGGGAACGAGGAAGCGGTGGCCCGGCCCCGCGGCCATCCGCAGCAGATGCGGGACGACGAGCCCCACGAAACCGATGACCCCGGAGACGCTGACGGCCGCGGCCGTCAGCAGCGCGACGACCAGGACCAGCACGACACGAAGCCGTTCGACGTCCACACCCAGATGCCGGGCCGGGCGCTCGCCTAGCGCCAGCAGGTCCAACTTGCGTGCGTACAAGGGGGCGACGGCGAGACCGGCCACCGCGCACGGCAGTACCGCCAGCACCTTCGGCCAGGTCGCCTGGGAGAGCGAGCCGAGCTGCCAGAAGGTGATCTGGTTCACCGCGGCGGTGTCCGCCAGGAAGATGAACAGGCCGATCAGCGCGCCCGCGAAGGCGTTCACCGCGATACCGGTGAGGATCAGCGTCACGACCTCGGTCCGGCCGCCCGAGCGGGACGTCGAGTACACGAGCAGCGCGGTGCCGAGACCCGCGACGAAGGCGAAGACCGGGATCGTCCAGGTGCCCAGGAAGCTCAGGCCCAGCGAGATCGCGGCGACCGCGCCGACCGCCGCGCCCGCCGAGACGCCGATGACGCTCGGTTCGGCGAGCGGATTGCCGAACACGCCCTGCATCAGCGCGCCCGCGCAGCCCAGCGAGGCACCGACGAGCAGCGCGAGCACGATCCGCGGGAAGCGCACGTTCCACAGCACGGACTCGGGGACCCGTTCCAGTCCGCCACCGCCGAGACCGGCGCGGTGCGCGACGGAGGAGAGGACGTCCCCGGGCGGGATCTCGTACGCGCCGAGTCCGGCGGAGGCGAGGGTGAGGAGAAGGAGGAGGGCGGCCAGGCCGACCGTGAGCAGCCAGGGCACGCTGCGGCGAGGGCGCGTGACACCGCCACGGGCGAAGGCGGCGGGCGTGTCGGGGGTCGGAGCTTCGAGTGCCGGACCTTCGGAGGCCGGAGCTTCGGAAGAGGGAGTCTCGGAAGAGGGGGGCTCGGAAGGGGAAGTCCCGGCAGGGGGAGTTTCGGCGGGGTTCCCGGGAGTCCGGGGTGCGGTCTTGTCGGTCACGCTCACTTCTCGTCCCCGTACAACTGGCCGACGATGGACTTCAGTACGGCGTCCGTGCGGGGCCCGTAGTTGAGGAGTACACCGTCCTCGACGGAGACGACCCGGCGGTCCATCCCGGCGGGGGTCTGCGCGACGCCGGGAATCTTGACCAGGCCGTCGATGCCGCCGACGGACTCAAGTCCCTTCGACATGACGAGGATCGCGTCGGGGGCCGCCTGGGCGAGGGCCTCCGTGGTGATCGCGGTGAAGTCCTTCTTCAGGCCCGACTCCGCGCCCGCGTCCACCGCGCCCGCCGCTTCGAGCAGCGAGGTGGCTCCCGAGCCCTTGCCCCCGATCAGATAGACGGACGCGGAGCCGCGGAGGTAGAGGAAGGCGACACGCGGTGCGTCGGTCTTCTTCGGAACGTCCTGGCTCACGGCGGCGATCCGGTCCTCGGAGCGCTTGGTGAGCTCCTTGCCCGCGGCCGGTACGCCGAGGGCGCGGGCCACCGCCTCGATACGCGGGCCCACGTCGTCGAGGCCCTGCGCCGGGTCGACGACGAGGACGGGTATGCCCGCGTCGCGGATCTGGCCCATCGCCTCCGCGGGCCCGGTGGTGGCCTCGGCGAGCACCAGATCGGGCTTGAGGGACAGCACGCTCTCGGCGGAGACGTCGTGGTTGCGGGTGACCACCGGCAGCTTCTCCGCCTGCGCGAAGGTGGCGGTGATGTCACGCGCGACGACCCGGTCACCGAGGCCGAGGGTGAAGACGATCTCGCTGAGGCTGCCGGAGAGCGGGACGATGCGTTCGGCGTCCTCGACCGTGACGTCATGGCCGTCGGCCGACCGTACGGTGACCGGGAGTCGGGGCTCCGGTGTGTCGGCGAGCGGCTCGACGCGATCGGCGACGGCGCGAACCTTCGGGGCCGTCCCGGGTGCCTCCTCGCCGGAGGCGCACCCCGCCACCACAAGCACCGCAAGCAGCGCACCCGCCACTCGTCCACGCATGCGTCCCACGGTCGTGTGGTTCCTTTCGGTCGGCCAAATCGGCAACTGCGCCCCATGCGGGCGGGGCTGCGCCCGCATGGGGCGCGGGGAACCGCGCGACAAGCCACGACGAACCGTCAGTGAACCGTCAGTCGAAAAACAACCCGCGGTCCCCGTATGTCTCATCCCATGCTTCCCGTCCCGGCAGGGCATAGCTTAGGTTAGCCTTACCTTTCTCGCCAGGACGCGGCCGTATCCGGCCAGATCCCCCGCCCCGGAGGACGCATGCCAGCCCGCCCGCACCTACGAACCCACGTGACCCTGCTCTGCGCAGCAGTACTCGCGGCGCTGCTCCCGGCCGGTCAGGCCCACGCGGCGAGCCGGACCGTGCAGGGCGGACGTCTGGACTGGGGCATCAAATCCTCCTTCCAGAGCTATGTCACCGGCCCGATAGCGCACGGCAGTTTCTCCCTCACCGGGGGCGCGGCCACGGTCGGCGGCAGCCAGTTCCGCTTCCACTCGGCGACCGGCGCGTACGACGGTTCCTCGGGTGCCTTCAACGCCGGCTTCTCCGGCGGTGTCCACTTCCTCGGACACAAGGAGGACAACGGCACCTACCAGCTCGACCTGACGATCAGCCGCCCCACCGTCCGCCTCGCGGGCAACGGCGGCACGCTCTACGTCGACATCATCAGCAAGGCGAAGGGCACCGGGGCGGTCACGACGTCCTCGCAGGTGCCCTTCGCCTCCCTCTCCCTGGGCGGCATCGACATGAAGGGCGGCGGCAACGCCGTCCAGCTGAACAACCTGCCCGCCACGCTGACCGCGCAGGGCGCCAAGTCCTTCGCCGGCTACTACACGGCGGGCACCGCCCTCGACCCGGTCAGCCTCTCCGCGGACGTGAAGGCGGCTGCCGCCGAACCGACCCGCACACCGTCGCCCTCGCCGACCGGGGCCACGTCCAAGCCGAAGGCCAAGAAGGAGACTTCGGGCCGGATCGAGAACGGCGCCGTGGACTGGGGGGTGCGCAGGACCTTCCGCGAGTACGTCACCGGCGCCATCGCGCAGGGCGAGTGGAAGCTCAGCGACGGCGCCCAGGACGGCGGCGCGCTCTTCCGCTTCCCCGAGGGCTCGGGCACGTACGACGAGAAGAAGCGGACCCTCGACGCGGCCTTCACCGGAGCCGTCCGCTTCACCGGTGAGCAGGGCCTCGACCTGAAGCTCGGCGGAATCCGCGCCGAGGTCACGGACGACGGCAAGGGCACGCTGTACGCCGACGTCACGAGCGGCGGCGGCACGGGCAAGGCGAGCGGGACGGACAAGAAGGTGCCGCTGGTCACCTTCACCGCCAAGGACCTCAAGCCGAAGGACGGCCTCGCCCAGGTCACCGAGGCCCCCGCGAAGCTCACCGTCAAGGGGGCCGAGGCCTTCGGCGGGATGTACAGGGCGGGCACGGAGATGGACCCGGTGTCCCTCGCCGTCGCCCTGACCGACAAGGCCGAACTGCCCGCCCTGCCCGACCTGGGCAGCGCGCAGTCGGCCACGCCCGAGGCAGCGGCGGCCGAACCGAAGAAGGCCGAGCCGAAGACCGAGGCCACCGCGAGCGAATCGGACGTCCCCGTCCTGCCCATCGGCCTCGCGGCCGCTTCCCTGGTCGCGGTCGCCGCGGCCTTCCTGATCATCCGCAGGCGCCGTACGCCGCAGACCGCCACCGCCACCGCCGCGGCCCCCGACGCCCCCGACGAGACCTGAACTCTTCTTCCCTGTCCGCGAGTTGCGCGGACCCCCACACACTGAACGCACCCCGAACCGAGGAGATCCACGACCATGGCCGCCAACCGCCGCCGCTCGACAGCCCTTGCCGCAGCCTGCGCGACCGCCGTCACGCTCGGCGCCACCGCGCTCGCCGTCACGTCCGCCTCCGCCGCCGAAGTACCGCTCAAGGGCTACGAGTTGACCTGGGGCATCAAAGAGTCGTACCGCAACTACGTGACCGGCATGGCGGCCGGTACCTTCACGCCCGAGGCCGGCGCCACGCAGGCCAAGGACAACGGCGTGTTCACCTTCGTCAACGGCACCGGGAGCTACGACTCCGAGGCCCACACCGTCGCGCTCGGCTTCGAAGGCACCCTGAACATCGTCTCCAAGGCGCACGGCTTCGAACTGAAGCTGTCCGACGTGAAGTTCGACAGCAAGGACGCGAAAGTCACCGCCGATGTGACGAAGGCCGGTACGACCCAGCAGGACGTGCCGCTCGCCGAGGTCACCGTCAACCGCACGATGACGGACATGACGACCAAGCTGACCAAGGAGGCGGGGGACGTCTTCGGCAGCTCCTCCTACTCGGGCGCGGCCGGCGACCCCCTGACAGTGGTCGAGAAGAAGGTCGAGTCGCCGTCCCCGACGCCCACGGACACCACCACCCCGCCGGCCACGCCGACCGGCACCCCCACGAGCACCCCGACCACCACCGCCACCCCGAAGCCGACGGGATCGACGACCCCGAAGCCCTCGCCCACCGAGGCCGCCACCAAGGGGGACATCAGCTACGGCACACTCGGCTGGGGCGTGAAGCAGTCCTTCCGTACGTACGTCGTCGACGGGGTCGCCAAGGGCGAAATCACCGTGTCGGGCGGGGCGGAGCAGGCGTCCGGCAACGGCGTCTTCACCTTCCCCGACGCCACCGGCACCTATGACACGGACGCCGACACCCTCAAGGCCTCCTTCAAGGGCTCGGTCAACTTCAAGGGCCACGAGGACAACGGCACGTACGGTCTCGACCTCACCCTCAGCGACCTGAAGGCGGAGATCGACGGCGGCTCCGGCAAGCTGACCGCCGACGTCGACAGCCTCGGTGAGAAGTCCGAGGGCGTGACCCTCGCCGAACTCAAGCCCAAGTCGGCCGACCTGAGCGCGGAGAAGGACGTCATCACCCTCGACGGCGTCACCACCACCCTCACCAAGGCGGGCGCGGAGGCCTTCGGCGGCTTCTACCAGACCGGCGCCGAACTCGACCCGGTCGACATCGCGGTGGCCCTGACCGCGGACGCCGAACTCCCGGACCCCGACCCGACGTCGACGTCCGGGACGGGTGGCACGACAGGCGGGACCACGGGCGGCACGACCGGCGGCACCACCGGTGGCGCGGGTACGACCGGGTCCACCACGGGCGGTGTGACCGGCAACCTCGCCTCCACCGGCTCCGACGTCCCCGTCGGCGCGCTCGGAGCGGCCGCCGCGGCCACCGTCGCGGCGGGCGCGGGCGTGGTGTTCGCCGTACGCCGCCGCCGGCTGACGGACTCCACCCAGGCCTGACCTGCCCGACCTGCCTGACCGGCCCGACCTGGAAGTGCCCGCACACGCGTCGCCGTCATGATGTTTGAATGCCGGAGTGACTGATTACGACGTGGTGCGGGTCTTCTGCGGGCCCCGCGGCGAGTACGGCAATGAACTCGGGGTGGTACGGGAGGGTTCCGTACTCCCCGAGCAGGACGAACGGCAGACGTTCGCGGCGAAACTCGGCTTCAGCGAGACGGTGTTCGTCGATGACCCCGAGCGCGGGGTCATCGACAACTACACGCCCAGTGCGCGGCTGCCGTTCGCCGGATACCCCTGCGTGGGCGTGGCCTGGCTGCTGGACGTACCCGAACTCGTCACGCCCGCGGGCGTGGTGGGCACGCGGCTGGACGGCGAGTTCACCTGGATCGAGGCCCGCCCGGATTGGCCGCGGCCCCGCACGCTGCGGCAGTACGCCACCGCCGCCGAGGTCGAGGCGCTGGCCGTGCCGGCGGCGGGGGAGTGGGTGTACGCCTGGGCGTGGGAGGACGAGGCGGCCGGCCGGGTCCGCGCCCGCGGGTTCCCCGGCCGGGGCGACGGCATCGACGAGGACGAGGCGACGGGGGCCGCGGCGCTCCAGCTGACGGCGCGACTGGGCCGAGCCCTGAACATCGTCCAGGGCACCGGCTCCCAACTCCTCACCGCCCCGCAGCCGGAAGGCTGGATAGAACTGGGCGGCAGGGTTTTCCTGGAACGCTGACACGTTTTGGGCGGGGCGGGGCGGGGGCGGGGGCGGGTGGGGGTGGGGGTCGCGTTGTTGGGTGCGGGCCCGGTGGGGGCTGGTCGCGCAGTTCCCCGCGCCCCTCAAAGACGGGGCTGCGCCCCGGCCTTTGCCACCTCACGGGCGGGCTTGCGCTCCGGCCTTCGCCCCCTCGGGGGCGCGGGGAACGGCGCAATCTTTTTGCTTTAGGGGGCGCGGGGAACGGCGCGGCCAGCCCCCACCGGACCCCCACCCGGAAACGCGAACCCCAGTGGAACGTCACGCGCTGATGCGGAACTCTTCCCCCAGCGCCCGGAAAACCCCCGTGTTCAACGCGAACGCCCGCCGGCACTCGGCAACGACCCGCTGCTTCTCCAGGTCATCCACGGGAAGCGCGTCAAGCAGCTCCCGATACCCCCGCTTGAACGCCGCAGGGTTCCCGATGTCCTCGAAGACATAGAACCGCACCCCGTCACCCTTGCGGTCGAACCCCCACGTCTTCTCCGCCGTCCCGCGAATGATCTGCCCACCGGAGAGATCCCCGAGATACCGCGTGTAGTGATGCGCCACATACCCCCCGGTCCACGTACGCGCACACTCGGCGACCCGCTCCGCGTACTCCAGCGTCGCCGGCAGCGCGGTGACTCCGTCACGCCACCCCGGCCCCCGCAGATGGGCGAGATCCCGCTCCAGCGAGGCGAGCCGCATCAGCTCGGGCTGGATGAACGGCCCCGCGACCGGGTCGCCGGAAAGATCCCGCGCACCCGACTCCAGCGCCTCGTACACGAACCACAGCTGTTCCGTGTAGCGCGCGTACGCCTCCACGCCCAGCCTGCCGCCGAGCAGATCGCTCATGAAGGTCGAGGTCTCCGCCTCCACGTGCTGCTCGTGGGACGCGGTGCGGATGAGCGTCGAGAACGGCGTACTCGACGATGTCATGAGGACCTCCGGGGCTGAACGGGGGAGACGGGAGCCGGACCAATCTTCTATGGTTAGGCTTACCTAAGTCAATGGGTTCCCGACGTCCTGTCGGTAAAAACGTACCCCGAATCTCCGTCACTTCCACATGAAAGAAAAGAACCGCCCGCTCTCGGTGAGCGGGCGGCTTGATGGCAGGGGCGGCTACGGGAGGGTGAGAACCTCGGCCCCGCTGTCCGTGACGACCAGGGTGTGCTCGAACTGCGCGGTCCGCAGCCGGTCCTTGGTGACGACCGTCCAGCCGTCGTCCCACATGTCGTAGTCGTACGAACCCAGCGTCAGCATCGGCTCGATCGTGAACGTCATCCCGGGCTGCATCACGGTCGTCGCGTGCGGGCTGTCGTAGTGCGGGACGATCAGCCCCGAGTGGAACGACGAGTTGATGCCGTGCCCGGTGAAGTCCCGGACGACCCCGTACCCGAACCGCTTCGCGTACGACTCGATGACCCGGCCGATGATGTTGATCTGGCGGCCGGGCCTGACCGCCTTGATGGCCCGCTCCAGCGACTCACGGGTCCGTTCGACCAGCAGCCGCGACTCCTCGGCCACGTCACCCACGAGATACGTGGCGTTGTTGTCGCCGTGCACGCCCCCGATGTACGCCGTCACGTCGAGGTTGATGATGTCGCCGTCCCGCAGGACGGTGGAGTCCGGGATGCCGTGGCAGATGACCTCGTTCACGGAGGTGCACAGGGACTTCGGGAAGCCGCGGTAGCCGAGCGTGGACGGGTAGGCGCCGTGGTCGCACATGTAGGCGTGCGCGACCCGGTCCAGTTCGTCGGTGGTGACGCCGGGCGCGATGAGCTTCGCGGCCTCGGCCATGGCTTGCGCGGCGATCCGGCCGGCGACGCGCATCGCCTCGATCGTCTCGGGGGTCTGCACCTCCGGCCCGGTGTACGGGGTCGGTGCGGGCTTGCCGACGTACTCCGGGCGGCGGATGTTTCCGGGCACGGAACGGATGGGGGACAGTTCCCCTGGGACGAGCAGCGACTGGCCAGACATGCCAGCGAGTCTAACCAGCGGAGATGGGGGAACATGTCGGTGGCGAGAGGAGCTGGTCATGGCCCTGTTCAAGAAGCGGACGGTCGGTAAACCGGGCGAGTGGTACTACTGCCTGGAACACAAGAAGGTGGAGGAGGGGCCGGAGTGCCCGGCGAAGGACCGCTTCGGTCCGTACGCCTCCCGCGAGGAGGCCCAGCGGGCGATGGACACGGCCCGTGAGCGCAACCTCGACTGGGAGACGGACCCCCGCTGGCACGACCCCGGTACGCGCCCCCCAGCCGACAACTGACCGAACCTCCCCCACCCCGCTCCCCGCCCGTCAGGGGCGCGGGGAACGGCGCGAGCAACCCCCACGCACCCGCAGCCACGACCGCACGGCCCGCCCGCCCCCGGGCCCGTCAGGGGCGCGGGGAACGGCGCAATCTTTTGCCTTTGCCCTTCAGGGGCGCGGGAACGGCGCAATCTTTTGCCTTTCGCCCTCAGGGGGCGCGGGGAACTGCGCAGTCTTTGGCTTTGAGGGGCGCGAGGAGCCGCGCTCAACCCCCAACGCCCCGCACCGACTTCATCCGCACCGCATGCTCGTTCGTCCGCACGTCGTACGACATGAGCTTCGGCAGGCACACCGCCAACACCCCCACCGCGGCCACGCACATCGCACCCCCGGCCCACACGGACGCCCGCACGGAGAACACCGCGGCCATCCCACCGGCCCGTACCTGCCCCAGCTGCGGCCCGGCCGAGTACGACAGCAGCTCGATCCCCGCCAGCCGCCCCCGCAGCTCGTCGGGAATCGTCTGGTTCCACATCGCCGCCCGGAAGATCCCGCTGACCATGTCGAAGCAGCCGGCGAGCGTCAGGAACAGCAGCACCAGCCACACCTCGCGAACCGACCCCGCGGCCACCATCGCGAGCCCCCAGCCCGCCGCCGCGAGCACCACCGTCCGCCCGTGCCGATGGATCCGCGAGGTCCACCCGCTGGTCAGGCTCACCAGCAGCGACCCCGCGGGCAGCGCCGCGTACATCAGCCCGAGCGACCACTCGGCGTCCAGCTCGTCCGCGAGGAAGGGCAGCACGGCGAGCGGGAAGGCGAAGAACATCGCGGCCAGGTCGATCGCGTACGTACCGAGCAGTTCTTTGCGGCTCCACGCGTACCGGGCGCCCTCCGCGATCGACCTCAGCGACGGCTTCGCCGCCTCGTGCGCGGCGGGCGACGCGGCGAGCCCCACGGCCAGGAAGAGCGAGACGGCGAACGTGCCGAGGTCCGCGGCGTAGGCCCAGCCGAGCCCCGCGTACGCCACGACGAGCCCCGCGACCGCAGGTCCGGCGACCCCGCCGACCGTCCAGCGCAGCGAGTTGAGCGCGGCGGCGGCCGGCAGGTGCTCGTGCCGGACGATGCGCGGGGTGAGCGCGTCGAGCGCGGGCCGCTGCACCGCGACGAGTGCGGAGGACAGCGCGGCGACGACGTACAGCGGCCACACCAGTGGCTCCGGCAGCAGCGCGTTGACCAGCAGGACGGCCGACAGGACCCCCTGCCCCGCCTCCGTCCACATGATCAGCTTCCGCTTGTCCAGGGCGTCGGCGAGCGCCCCGCCGTACAGCCCGAACACGATCAGCGGTACGAGTTCCACGGCACCGATCGCGCCGACGGCGACCGCGGAACCGGTCAGCTCCTTCATCTGCACCGGCAGCGCGACGAACGTCAGGAAGCTGCCGAAGTTGGTGATGAGTCCGGCCACCCACAGCCGCCGGAAGTCGGCGGAGGCCCGCCACGGCGCGAGATCGGGCAGCAGCGCCCGCAATCGCGTACCGGCCTTGGGCTGGGGTTTGCTCAGTTCCGTCACGACGGGACATGCTGCGGTCGCGACCCCGCCGCGTACAAACGCTTTTTCGACCGGGGCCGCCCCGTCGGCGCGGCCCTCGGCTCACCAGCGCGCGGGCGGCGGTGCCGTCAGCCGGTCCGCCAGCCGCGACAGCCGGTCGGTGAACCGCCGCCGGCCCCGGGGCGCGGGCAGTGAGTTCTCCCCGGTGGCCGCACTGACCAGGTGCTGAACGGTGTCCAGATCCAGCCCCGTGTCCGGGCCCGGTCCGGGCGGCACCGCCAGCGACTCGTGTGCCATCGCGTGCAGTTCGCGGTCGCCAGAGTCCAGCGCGAGGACCGTGGCCCCGGCCCGGCGCGCGTCGTACACCCGCTCCAGGAGTGGTGCCCCGGGCGCGCCCGGCGCCACGACGAGCAGTGTCTCGCCGCGCCGGGCCGCCTCGATCCGGCCGAGCCCCACCGCCAGATGGGCGGGGTCCCCGGGCCGCGCCCCGTGCCGTACCAGCGTCGGCGCCAGCTCCGGCGTGCCCGACCAGGCGGCCTCGTCCACCAGATGGGCGGCGAGGTGCCAGGGCTCGTACTGCGCCGTCCCCACCAGCAGCAGCCCGCCTCCGTGCGGCAGCACGGACGACCGCAGCACCCCCGCGAACCGCCGTGTGGCGCCCGGCCACTCGGTCCCGGCGAGCACTTCGCGCAACAAGGCCACCCGTACGGCATCCATGGGGCCGCATCCTGCCGCAGCGGACTGCTCGTCAGACGGCGTTCACGGCGAATTCGCCCATCCTGGGCAGAGTGGCCCGTTCACCCGGCCGGCGAGGAGAGGTTTCCATGACCAGCACTGAGCCAAGCACTGAGCCGAGCACCGAGTCGAGCAGTCAGGCCGGCGGTGAGACCGGCAGCCAGGTGTCCGTGCCGTTCCGGGCCGGGCAGGAGGGCTACGCGAGTTTCCGTATCCCGGCCGTCGTCGTCACCGGTGAGGGAACCCTGCTCGCCTTCTGCGAGGGCAGGGTCGGCTCCCGTGACGACTTCGGGCACATCGACATCGTCCTGAAGCGGTCCACGGACGGCGGACTGACCTGGGGACCGCTCCAGGTGGCCGCCTCGAACGGCGAGGCGCTGGCCGGGAACCCGGCCCCCGTCGTCCTCGACACCGGCAGGATCCTCCTCGTCCATGTCCGCAACGCCGCCCTCGCCACCGAGGACACCATCCGCCGGGGCAAGGTCAGCGCCGCCGACGGGCGCCGCGTCTGGGTTCTGCACAGCGACGACGACGGCCGCACCTGGTCCGGCCCGCGCGAGATCACCGGGCAGGCGAAGAAGGCACCCTGGCGCTGGTACGCCACCACTCCCGGCCACGCCCTCCGGCTCACCACCGGCCGGATCGTCGTCCCCGCCAACCACTCCCTCCCGCCGGCCGGCACGGACACCGGCACCGAGGGCAAGTACAACGGCGGGCACTGTCTGCTCAGCGACGACCGCGGCGCGACCTGGCGCATCGGGTACGTCGACGACAACCCCGGCAACTACATCAACGCGAACGAGACCACCGCCGCCGAACTCCCCGACGGCCGCGTCTACTTCAACACCCGCAACGACTCCACCGCCCCCGGCACCCGCGCCGACGCGTACTCGCGGGACGGCGGCCGGAACCTGGTCAAGCCCTTCCGCCCGCAGGCAGGACTCGTCGGTCCCGTCGTCGAGGGCAGCCTGCTCCAGCTCCGCGCACCCGACGTGCTCCTCTACTCGGGCCCCGCCGACCCCGGCTTCCGCGCCCTGATGACGGTCCGCGCCAGCACCGACGACGGCGTCACCTGGCGCACGGCACACACCGTCGACGGACTGCCCGCCGCGTACTCCGATCTCGTGCGCGTCGACGACGACACCGTCGGACTCCTCTACGAGACGGGCGACTTCAGCGCGTACGAGACGATCACCTTCCGGAGGATCCCCGTGACGGCTCTCACGTGAGCGGCGCCGACCGGAACCACGCACGTAAAGTCGGCCCATGACCTCTACTGACAGTGCACAGAAGGCCCCCGCCAAGGACCCCTGGGACCTTCCCGACGTCTCCGGGCTCGTCGTCGGCGTGCTCGGCGGCACCGGTCCGCAGGGCAAGGGTCTCGCCTACCGGCTGGCCCGCGCCGGGCAGAAGGTGATCATCGGTTCGCGGGCCGCGGAGCGCGCGCAGGCCGCCGCCGACGAGCTCGGACACGGCGTCGAGGGCGCCGACAACGCCGAGACCGCCCGCCGCAGCGACATCGTGATCGTCGCCGTGCCGTGGGACGGACACGGCAAGACCCTGGAGTCGCTGAGGGAGGAACTGGCCGGCAAGCTCGTCGTCGACTGCGTGAACCCGCTCGGCTTCGACAAGAAGGGCGCGTACGCGCTGAAGCCCGAGGAGGGCAGCGCCGCCGAACAGGCCGCCGCGCTGCTCCCGGACTCCCGTGTCACCGCCGCCTTCCACCACCTGTCGGCCGTACTGCTCCAGGACCCGGAGATCGAGGAGATCGACACCGACGTGATGGTGCTCGGCGAGGAGCGCGCCGACGTCGAGATCGTCCAGGCGCTGGCCGGCCGCATCCCGGGCATGCGCGGCATCTTCTCCGGGCGGCTGCGCAACGCCCACCAGGTCGAGTCGCTGGTCGCGAACCTGATCTCGGTGAACCGCCGGTACAAGGCCCACGCGGGCCTGCGCCTCACCGACCTGTAGGACCGCGTCAGGGTGCCCGGCGGACGTGGGGGACACTGGAGCCGAGCAGTGTCCCCCTCCGGAACCCGCGCGCTGTGGCGCCGGGCCCCGGAGTTCCCCGACAGGAGCAGACCCCATGTCCCGACTCGCCCTCTACGCCCTCGCCGTCTGCGTCCTCGCCACGGCGGCGGCCGTCGTCTCCTTCGTCCAGGGCAGCTGGCTGGGGATCGTGTGGGTGCTGCTCGCGGGCCTGTCGTCCAACATGACCTGGTACTACCTGCGCCGGGACCGCATGCGCCGCAGGGCGTCGGCGTCCTCCGCCACCGGCTGACGTCACCCGCCGATCGAGCAGTACTGGTCCGTCTCCGTCCAGAACCGGTAGAGGTTCTGCCCGCAGTACGTACGGATCTCGTCGATGCCCAGCGTCCGCAGCAGCGCGTCGATCGCGTCGAAGAACTGGTTGTTCACCTCCGGGATCCACAGGATCGCGAAGACGAAGAGCAGACCGAAGGGCGCGTACGGCTCCACCTGGCGGCGGATCTTGTGCGACAGCCAGGGCTCGATGACGCCGTAGCCGTCCAGGCCCGGGATCGGCAGGAAGTTCAGCAGCGCGGCCGTGACCTGGAGCAGCGCCAGGAACGCGAGGGCGAACTGGAAGTCGGCCGGTACGCCGTCCAGCGCGTCCAGCCAGAACGGGGCGGTGCAGACCACCGCGAACAGCACGTTCGTCAGCGGGCCCGCCGCCGAGATCAGGCTGTGCTTCCAGCGGCCCCGGATCCGGCTCCGCTCGATGAACACCGCGCCACCCGGCAGACCGATGCCGCCCATGATGACGAAGAGGACCGGCAGCACGATGCTGAGCAGCGCGTGCGTGTACTTCAGCGGGTTCAGGGTCAGATAGCCCTTCGCGCCGATCGAGATGTCGCCGCTGTGCAGGGCCGTGCGGGCGTGCGCGTACTCGTGCAGACAGAGCGAGACGATCCACGCCGCCGTCACGAACAGGAAGACGGCGACGCCGGGCTGCTCGGCGAAGCCCGTCCAGGTGGCCCAGCCGGTCACCGCCGCGACGGCCACGATCCCGAGGAACACGGGGCTGATGCGCCGGTCACTGTGCCGGCCGGTGGCGGTGGTCATGGGGTGGGGCTCCCTGGAATGTTCGAACGGGCTGGGCGTGCCGGGTAGACCGTACCGGTGGTGTGGGGGGAACGTCCTGGGGAGGGTCGGAGGTTCCTGCGGCCCTCCGCCCGCGTTCCCGGTCCTTTCTCGGCCACCCCCGGTTCATGCCGGTCCAAAATCCGGGGCGGACCAGGGGCGCAGACAGGGACAATGGTCTGCGTGCGCTATCGCATCCTCGGCACCACCCAGGCACTCCGTACCGACGGCACCCTCGTTCCGGTCGGCGGGGCGCGGCTGCGCGCCCTGCTGACGGTGCTCGCCCTGCGCCCCGGCCGGACCGTGTCCGTGGCCGTGCTGGTCGACGAGGTCTGGGGCGCGGACCCTCCGGCCGACGCCCCGGGCGCGCTCCAAGCCCTGGTGGGCCGGTTGCGCAGGGCGCTGGGCGCGGACGCGATCGGCTCCGACGAGGGCGGCTACCGGCTGCGCGCGGCGGCCGACGACGTCGACCTGCACCGGTTCGAACGGCTCGCGGGCGAGGGCTCGCGCGCGCTGGCCGACGGCGACCCCGGCAAGGCGGCCGTCATCCTGGACGACGCCCTCGCCCTCTGGCAGGGCCCGGCCCTCACCGATCTCCCGGACCGTACGGCGCAGTCGTCGCGGTGGGAGGCCCGCCGGCTCGCCGCCCGGCGCGCGCGTCTCGGGGCCGCCCTCGCCCTCGGCCACGCCGAGCAGTCCCTGCCCGACCTCACCGCCCTCTGCGACACCCACCCGCTGGACGAACCCCTCCAGGTGCTGCGCCTGCGGGCCCTGCGCGACGCGGGCCGCGCGGCGGAGGCCCTGGCCGCCTACGAGTCCGTACGCCGTCTGCTGGCCGACCGGCTGGGTACGGACCCGGGACCTGAACTGCGCTCCCTGCACACCGAGCTGCTGCGGGCCTCGTACAGCGGTGGTCCCGAGGCCGCCCCGGACCGTCGCGGCTCCGGTGCGGCGCCGGACCGCCGGGACACCCGGGCCACCCCGCGCGAGCGGCCCGTGTCGCTGGGGAACCTGCGGGCCCGGCTCACCTCCTTCGTCGGGCGGGACGGCGATCTGGCGACCATCCGCGGGGACCTCGCCGGGGCGCGGCTCGTGACCCTGCTGGGGCCGGGCGGTGCCGGGAAGACCCGGCTGTCGCAGGAGGCGGCGGAGAGCGTCGCCCGGGACCTGCCCGACGGCGTGTGGCTGGCCGAACTCGCGCCCGTCGACGACCCGGACGCCGTCCCCGAGGCCGTCCTCACCGCGGTCGGCGCCCGGGAGACGGTGCTGCGCGGCGCCGGCGCGGAGGAGCTGCGGGCCGTCACCGACCGGCACGACGACCCGCTGGTCCGGCTCACCGAGCACTGCGCCAAACGCCGCATGCTGATCGTCCTCGACAACTGCGAACACGTCGTGGACGCCGCCGCCCGCCTCGTCGAGCAACTGCTCGAACGCTGCCCCGGACTGACCGTACTGGCCACGAGCCGCGAACCCCTGGGCGTACCGGGGGAGTTGCTGCGGCCCGTCGAGCCGCTGCCCGAGCCGTACGCGCTGAAGCTCCTCGCCGACCGGGGCGCCGCCGCCCGGCCCGGCTTCCGGATCGAGGACGATTCGGAAGCCGCCGCCGAGATCTGCCGGCGCCTGGACGGACTGCCGCTCGCCATCGAACTCGCCGCCGCCCGGCTGCGGATGCTCACCCCGCGCCAGATCGCCGACCGCCTCGACAACCGCTTCCGGCTGCTCACCTCGGGCAGCCGTACGGTCCTGCCGCGCCAGCAGACGTTGCGGGCCGTCGTCGACTGGTCCTGGGACCTGCTCGACGAGGACGAACGCGACGTACTGCGGCGGCTGTCCGTCTTCGCCGGCGGCTGCGACCTCGCCGCCGCCGAGGCCGTCTGCGGACCCGCCGCGCTGGAGGCGCTCGGTTCCCTCGTCGACAAGTCCCTCGTGGTGGCCGCCCCTTCGGGCGAGCATGCGGGGGAGAGGACGGACGGGAGCACGGGCACGGGCACGGGCTCGGGCCCGGGTGACGGCGACATGCGCTACCGGCTCCTGGAGACCGTCGCCGAGTACGCCGGACAGCGGCTCGACGCCTCCGGCGAGCGCACCGCCACCGAGCGCGCCCACCTCACGTACTACCGCGAACTCGCCCGCACCACCGACCCGTTGCTGCGCGGCCCCGGCCAGCGCGCGGCCATCGAACTGTTCCAGCTCGAAAGCGAGAACACCCGCGCCGCACTGCAGCGGGCCGTCGCCGCGCAGGACGAACAGGAGGCACTCTGCCTCGTCCTCTCCCTCGCCTGGTACTGGCAGATCCGCGACCTGCGCATGATCACCCGCAACTGGACGCGAGAGGTCATGGCGATGGGCCCCGACCCTTTCGCCCCGCCCACCGAACGGGCCGCCCCGCTGTACGAGTCCTGCATCGCCGAACCGCCGCCCATGAACCAGGACGTCCTCGTCGAGGCCAGGCGCGGCATCCATCTCCTCCATCTCGCCTGTATGGACCTGGAGCTGGACACCTGGCAGACACCGGAGGCGGAAGCCAAACTGCTCGCCGTCACCGAGGCCTACGAGCCGGGCCTGCCGCAGGTCTGCCGCAACCCCGGCTACCTCTGGTTCTTCGCCGTGCTGCTGACCGGCGACATGGACCGGCTGCGCCGGGTCATCGACGCGAGCGTGGAGACCTGCCGGGAACTCGGCACCCGCTGGGAGCTGGCCGTCGCCCTGCAGATGCGCGCCAACATGCTCGCCAACCGCGCCGACTGGGCGGGCGACGCGACCCGGGACGCCGACGAGTCGCTGGAGCTCTTCGTCGGCCTCGAAGACGCCTGGGGCGCCGCCGAGGCGCTCTCCGCGCGGGGCGAGGCCCATGAACGCAAGGGCGACTACCGACTCGCCGCGACGGACTACGAGACGGCCATCACCCACGCCGAACGCCTGGGCGCCCGCGCCCAGATGGCCATCCTCAGCACCCGTCTGGGCAGCGTGCTCATCGACGCGGGCGAGACCGGGCGGGGCGAGCGGCTGCTGCGCGAGGTACTGGAACAGGGCGACGGCGCGCACAACGAGGCCATGCCCGGCGCCCGGCTCTTCCTCGCGATGTGGCTCGGCCGCACCGGCCGCGTCGCCGAGGCCCGCGCGCAGATGGAACGGCTGTGGGACGACTTCGGCGCCGTCAGGTTCGTGGTCTTCGACGGGTTCGTCATGGGCGTGGAGGCCTGGCTCGACTCGCAGGAGGGCCTGTACGACGAGGCGGTGGTGAAGGTGCGGGGAGCCCTGGAGCGGGCCAAGGACCCCCTGACCCAGATGATCGCGCCGCACATGTTCTCGGTGCATCTGGCGACCGCGTCCATCGCGCTCGCCGGGGCCGAGGGCGGCCGGCGAGCCGAGGACGCCGCCCGCTGCCTCGGCGCCGCCGACGAACTCCTGCCGCCCGGGCACTTCCGGGCCGTCGTGGAGCACGAGATCAGGGGACAGGCCGAGGCGGCGGCACGCCAGGTCCTCGACGACCAGGCGTACGACGCCGCGTACGCGCAGGGCGGCGGCCTCTCCTTCGAGGAGGCCGCCGCCCTGGTCTGACAGAGGTCGTCAGGTCTTGGTGCGGTACTTGTGGATGGCGACCGGGGCCATCACCACGGTGATGACTAGCGACCAGAGCAGCGTGATCATGACGTCGTGGGCGACCGGCTGGCCGCCGTTCATCAGACCCCGGGCCGCGTCCGCGAGGGACGACAGCGGGTTGTAGTCGGTGAACGTCTGCAGCCAGCCCGGCATCGTGGACGGCGGCGAGAAGATCGAAGAACCGAACTGCAGGGGCATCAGCACGAGGAACCCCATTCCCTGGATGGCCTGGGCGTTCTTCATCACCACGCCCATGGTCAGAAAGATCCACATGATGGAGGAGCCGAAGACCAGGGCCAGGCCGATGGCGGCGAACAGGCCGGGGACGTTCGACACGGACAGACCGAGCAGGAAGCCGACCCCGAGCAGGATCGCCGTGGCGAGCAGCAGCCGGCCGATCTCCACCGAGATCTTGGCGATCAGGACCGAGGCCCGGGAGATCGGCAGGGACCGGAAGCGGTCCATCACGCCGGTCTGGAAGTCCTGGTTGAAGCCGGTTCCCACACCCATCGCGATGTTCATGCCCATCATCGCCATGAGGCCCGGGACGACGTAGTTGACGTACTCGTCCTGGTTGCCCTTGCCGGCGATCGCGCCGCCGAAGACGAACACGAAGAGCAGCGTGAAGACGATCGGCATCAGGATGACGTCGAACATCGACTCCGGGTCCTGGCGGATCCACAGCACGTTGCGGCGGACCAGGGCGCTGATGTGGCGCAGATGGGCGCGTATGCCGACGTGCGGATCGTCGTCGGTGCCGAGCGCCGAGGGCGCCTCGATGACGGTGGCGGCGCTCATACGGCGGCCTCCTCGTAGGACTCGTGGGAACGGTCGGCCGGGGTGTCCCGCGGGTCGTCCGGATCGGTCGGTTCGGTGGCCCGGTGGCCGGTGAGGGAGAGGAACACCTCGTCCAGGCTGGGCAGTTCGGTGCTGAGGCCGGCCAGGGTGATGCCCCGGGCGGTGAGCGCGCCGACCACCGCGGTCAGCTGCTCGTCGCTGAGGATGGGGACGAGGACCGTGCCGGTGGTGATGTCCACCGTGGCGCTGCCCGGGCCCGTGAGGCCGAAGTCGTCGAGGGCCCCGGCCGTGGGGCGCAGCTCCAGCGGGTCGGCCGGGCGGATGCGCAGGGTACGGCCGCCGACCTTCGCCTTCAACTCGTCGATACCGCCGTTCGCGATGACCTTGCCGCGGTCGATGACCGTCAGCTCGTTCGCGAGCTGCTCGGCCTCCTCCATGTACTGGGTGGTGAGCAGGACGGTGACACCGTCCCCGACCATCCGCTTGACCTCGCCCCACACCTCTTTACGCGTACGGGGGTCCAGGCCGGTCGTCGGCTCGTCCAGGAACAGGACGGTCGGACTGCCGATCATGGACGCGGCGAGGTCGAGGCGGCGCCGCATACCGCCGGAGTACGTGCTCGCCGGGCGCTTGCCCGCGTCCGTGAGCGAGAACCGCTCCAGCAGTTCGTCCGCGCGGGTGCGGGCGTCCTTGCGGGTCAGGTCGAGGAGCCGGCCGATCAGATAGAGGTTCTCGCGGCCGGAGAGCTTCTCGTCCACGGACGCGTACTGGCCGGTGAGGCCGATCACGCGGCGCAGGCGGCGGGGCTGGCGCACGACGTCGAAGCCGGCGACCGTGGCGCGGCCCGCGTCGGGTATGAGGAGGGTGGAGAGGATGCGTACGAGGGTCGTCTTGCCGGCGCCGTTCGGGCCGAGCACGCCGCGGACCGTGCCCTCGCGCACGTCCAGGTCCACGCCGTCCAGTGCTTTGGTCTCGCCGTAGTGCTTGACCAGTCCCCGCACGCTGACGGCGTCGGGGCGGGTTGTGCCGCCGTCCTGCCGGGGCTCGTTGTCGATTCGCGTCATGCCACCCAAACTCCCACCCCCCACCGACAAACCACCGACAGCTCACCGACAGGCTCCGCCTGGGGGTGGGCCCAAAAGACTGCGCTAGGTACCTAGGGGCGCGGGGAACTGCGCAATGGGGGCGAGGGGGCGCAGCCCCCATGTGTGGACGGGAACGGGTAGGGGCGGCGGGGGCGAAAAAACGGCAGCCCGCCGACGGGGGAAATCGGCGGGCTGCCTTCTTGCCGCAGTGGACCGTTGGGTCAGTGGACGGAGTGCTCCTCCTGAGGGAACGTTCCGCCAATGACATCGTCGGCGAACGCCTTCGCCGCATCCCCCATGACCTGCCGCAGATCCGCGTACTGCTTCACGAACCGCGGCATCTTCCCGCCGGTGAGCCCGAGCATGTCGGTCCACACGAGAACCTGCGCGTCCGTCTCGGCCCCCGCCCCGATCCCGACGGTCGGAATGTGCAGCACGCGCGTCACCTCGGCGGCCAGCTCCGCCGGCACCAGCTCCAGTACGACGGCGAACGCCCCCGCGTCCTGCACGGCCTTGGCGTCACGCAGCAACTGCTGAGCCGCCTCCTCGCCCCGCCCCTGCACCCGGTACCCCATGGAGTTCACGGACTGCGGAGTGAGCCCGATGTGCGCCATCACGGGGATACCCGACTCCACGAGCAGCTTGATCTGTTCGTGCGAGCGCTCGCCGCCCTCCAGCTTCACGGCCCCGACCCCGGCCTCCTTCACCAGCCGCATGGCCGACCGCAGCGCCTGCACGGGCCCCTCCTGGTACGACCCGAACGGCAGGTCGCCCACGATGAGGGCGCGCGAGGTGCCCCGTACGACCGCGGCCGACAGCATGGCCATCTCGTCGAGGGTGACGGGCACGGTGGTCTCGTAGCCCAGGTGACAGTTGCCCGCGGAGTCGCCGACGAGCATGACCGGGATGCCGGCCTCGTCGAAGACGGACGCGGTCATCGCGTCGTACGCGGTGAGCATCGGCCACTTCTCGCCGCGCTCCTTGGCCACCGTGATGTCGCGGACAGTGATACGGCGTGTGCCCTTGCCTCCGTACAGCGCCCGGTTGCTGCTGTCGGTGGCGTTCTGGGCAGCCGAAAACTGCGTCATTGCAACGGCTCCTTCTGTCATCTCGAAGCGCCCTGACGGCGTCCCCGGATCCCCTCCATGGTGGCACCTCGTGCCACAGAACGGCTAGGGGGGCCGTAGTGGCCCTCGTCTCCGCCTCCACCGGGCCCCAAGCGCGCCTCCAGAGCTCGTAAGGTCTCGGTAAAGGAATCCGATACGAGACGGTCTCGTATCGAATCTCCTCTAGCCTTTTCAGCATGACAACTCCTGCCGACACCGCGCCCCGGATACCGGAGGCCGTGCACCGACGACGCTGGGCGATCCTCGGCGTGCTGATGCTGAGCCTGCTGATCGTCGTTCTCGACAACTCGATCCTGAACGTCGCGATCAAGACCATCTCGACGCCCGCCCCGACCGGCCTGGGAGCCACCCAGAGCGAGCTGGAATGGGCGATCAACTCGTACACCCTCGTCTTCGCCGGCCTGCTCTTCTCCGCGGGTCTCCTCGGTGACCGGCTCGGGCGCAAGAAGGTGCTGCTCGGCGGCCTCCTCGTCTTCGGGATCGGCTCGGCGCTCGCCGCCTCCTCGGGCTCCCCGGTCGAGCTCATCTCGTTCCGCGCGGTGATGGGCCTCGGCGCCGCCTTCGTGATGCCGGCCACCCTCGCCGTCCTGATGAACGTCTTCGAGCGCGACGAGCAGCCGAAGGCCATCGGCATCTGGGCGGGCGGTGTCGGCCTCGCCATCGCCATCGGCCCGATCACCGGAGGGGTCCTGCTCGACCACTTCTGGTGGGGTTCCGTCTTCCTGATCAACGTACCGATCGTGATCGTGGCGATCGGCCTGATGATCTGGCTCGTCCCCGACTCCCGCGACCCGAAGCCCGGCCGTATCGACCCGGTGGGCGTGGTGCTGTCCGTCATCGGCCTCGTCCTCCTGGTGTACGGCATCATCAAGGGCGGTCAGCTCGCCGACTTCACGGACGCCAAGGTCCTCGCGACCATCGGCGCCGGACTCGTCGTACTCGTCGGCTTCGTCGTGCACGAGAAGCGCAGCGACCACCCGTCGATCGACATCGACTACTTCAAGAACAAGGTCTTCTCCGCGGCCATCGCCGCCATAGCGCTGGTGTTCTTCGCGCTGATGGGCGTGACCTTCTTCTCCGTCTTCTACACCCAGAGCGTGCGCGGTTACTCGCCCCTGCAGACCGGTCTGCTGATGCTGCCGCTGGCCGTCGCGCAGCTCATCTTCGCGCCGCGCGCCCGGCTGGTCGTGGACCGTTTCGGCAACCGGGCCACGACGACCGCGGGCATGCTCACCATCGCCGCGATGCTGGGCGCGTTCGCCGTGCTGGAGGCGGACACGCCGATCTGGATCCTGGAGGTCGTCTTCTTCCTGATGGGCGCGGGCATGGCGCACATCATGACGCCGACCAGCGTCGTGATCATGCAGGCGCTGCCCCGCGAGAAGGCGGGTTCCGCCTCCGCGCTCAGCAACACCTTCCGCCAGGTCGGCGGCGCCCTGGGTATCGCCGTACTCGGCTCGGTCCTCTCCGCGGCGTACCGCTCGGGCATCGAGGACAAGCTGCCCGAGGCCGCCCGGCACGAGGCGGGCGAGTCCATCGAGGCGACCCTCGGCTTCGCCGCGAAGCTCGGCCCCAAGGGCGACGCCCTGATCGGCCCGGCCAACGACGCCTTCCTCCACGCGATGCACGTGACGGCCCTGTGCGGCGCGGGTGTGGCGGTGGTGGGCGCACTGGTCGTCTACCTGTTCCTCCCGGGCCGCACCCCGACAGAGACAGAAGAGAAGCCGCCCCTGGTGAGCGCCGATCACTGAAGCGCCCTGAAGGGGCGCGGGGAACGGCGCGCCCGGCCACGACGCACTCGCACCCAGGCCACAACCCCCCGTCGGCCAGGGACAATCGACCCGAACGGTGAAGGGCGAACGGCCACACGACGGCCCGGCGTCAAGGACAGCAACACCCGAACAGAGCGGAGCGATCACGTGGGCGGCGTGGAGCAAGGGCCGGGCGGAGCCGGACGGACCGGCGGCGGCCCCGCCAGAGGCCGCCCCCGCAGCGAGGCGGTGGAACGCTCGATCATCGAGGGCGTCATGCGCCTCCTGGAGGAAGGCGTCCCGCTCGCGGAGATCTCCATAGAGCGCGTAGCCCGCATCGCAGGCGTCGGCAAGGCCACCATCTACCGGCGCTGGAGCGGCCGCGAGGAACTCTTCTGCGACGTGATGCGCACCGCCGAACCGCCCGACCCCGGGCTGCCCGGCACGTCCATGCGCGACGACCTGATCGTCATACTCGAATCGCTGCGGCACCGCGGTCTGGCCTCGCGTTCGTCGGCGATCATGCACAACGTCTACGCGCAGATGAAGAGCAGCCCCAAGCTGTGGAAGGTCTACCACGCGGCCGTCATCGAACCGCGCCGCCTGATGACGCTCGACGTCCTGCGGCGCGGCCAGGCGAACGGCGAGTTCCGCGCGGACGTCGACGTCGAACTGGCCAACGACCTCTTCGTGGGCCCCATGCTCGTCCGCGCGGTCATCCGTCCGGACGCGGGCCTGGAGGAGGGACTGTCCGAACGGATCGTCGACACGGTCCTGGCGGGACTGGGCCCCGCCGCCCGCTGAGACTGTGAGTTCCGCCCCCTGGAGGCCGGTCGGTCCAATGTGCGCGTTCCGTCACAGACCACCCCACCTGGACCGCCGCCGGAACTCGCCGTGCCCCCTCGGTCGTCCTTGTGCCCGTACGGCCGCCGTGCGGCGGCGGGAACGATCGCGATCATCCCCTAGGGTCTTAGGGCGCGGGGATGATGTGAACGGCAGTTGGTGAGGCGAAGGTATGGCGCAGGCGTACATGACGGAGACGGGCAGCGGCGGCCAGGGACCCGACCGCAGAGGCCCCCGGCTCCGCCGCCTGCTGACGTCGCTCCGTACCGACCGGGGCATCTGGCGGCGGGGGATCGTCCTGGCCGCGTTCGCCCTCGTACTCGCCCTGGTGATGGCGCTGCACGCGCAGATCCCGAACCGGATCGGCAACCTCGGCAGCCTCCTGGAGACCTTCCTGCCCTGGCTGGGCCTGGCGATCCCGGTGCTGCTCGTCCTCGCGCTGTTCCGTAAGTCCGCGACCGCGCTGATCGCCGTGCTCCTGCCCGCGATCATCTGGGTCAACCTCTTCGGCGGGCTCCTCGTCGACCGGACGGGCTCCGGCGGCGACCTCACCGTCGCCACGCACAACGTCAACGCGGACAACCCGGACCCGGAGGGCACGGCCCTCGACGTGGCCGCCTCCGGCGCGGACGTGGTGGCCCTGGAGGAGCTGACGACCTCGGCGGTCCCGGTCTACGAGAAGGCGCTCGCCTCGACGTACAAGTACCACTCCGTGCAGGGCACGGTCGGCCTGTGGAGCAAGTACCCGCTGAGCGGGGCAGCCCCCGTCGACATCAAGCTCGGCTGGACCCGCGCGATGCGGGCGACCGTCACCGCCCCCGAGGGGCGGCTCGCGGTGTACGTGGCGCACCTGCCCTCCGTGCGGGTGAAGATGGAGGCCGGTTTCACCGCGCGGCAGCGCGACAAGAGCGCCGACGCGCTCGGTGAGGCCATCGCCGACGAGAAGCTGCCGGACATCGCCCTCCTCGGCGACCTGAACGGCACGATGAACGACCGTGCGCTGAACGGCGTCACCTCGCAGATGCGCTCCGCGCAGGGCGCGGCGGGCAGCGGCTTCGGGTTCAGCTGGCCGGCGTCGTTCCCGATGGCGCGGATCGACCAGATCATGGTCAAGGGCGTCGAGCCGGTCACCTCGTGGACGCTCCCGGAGACGGGCAGTGACCATCTCCCGATCGCCGCCCGCGTGAAGCTCTCGGCAACCGGCTCGTAAGAGCTTGTGTCACAGGCTCTTACCTCTGGGAAACCTCTGGGAATACTGGGGCTGGAAGACTTTGTTCCGCAGGTGAACATAAACTGCACGGAACACCGCTCTCCCCTGTGAAAGGTCCCTCATGCCCCTGGCCCTGCTCGCCCTCGCCGTGGGCGCCTTCGGCATCGGCACCACCGAGTTCGTGATGATGGGGCTGCTGCCCGACGTCGCGGACGACCTGAACATCTCGATCCCCAGCGCGGGCCACCTCGTCTCCGCGTACGCGATCGGCGTCGTCGTCGGCGCCCCGCTGCTCGCTGCGGTCACCGCGCGCATGGCCCGCCGCAAGGTCCTGATCGGACTGATGGTGCTGTTCGTCGTGGGCAACACGCTCTCGGCGTTCGCCCCCGACAACACCTCACTGCTCGCGGCCCGCTTCCTGAGCGGCCTCCCGCACGGCGCGTTCTTCGGCGTCGGAGCCGTCGTCGCCACCGGCATGGTCTCCGCCGAGCGCAAGGCCCGCGCGGTCTCCCTCATGTTCCTCGGCCTGACCGTCGCGAACATCGTCGGCGTCCCCGCCGCGACCTTCGTGGGCCAGCAGTTCGGCTGGCGCGCCACCTTCCTCGGCGTCAGCGTGATCGGCCTGGCGGCCATCGCCTCCCTGGCACTGCTCCTGCCCCGCACCTCCGAGCACGACGCCGCCGCCACCGGACTGCGCGGCGAACTGGCCGCCCTCAAGTCGCTCCCCGTCTGGCTGGCCCTCGGCACGACCGTCGCGGGCTTCGGCGCGCTCTTCTCGGCGTACAGCTACATCACGCCGATGCTGACGGACTCCGCCGGGTACGCCGACTCCAGCGTGACCCTGCTGCTGGCGCTGTTCGGCGTGGGCGCGACGGCGGGCAACCTGCTCGGCGGGCGCCTGGCCGACCGCTCGATGCGCGGCACCCTGTTCGGCGGTCTGGTCTCCCTGGTGGCGGTCCTGGCCCTCTTCCCGCTCATGATGAACACGGCATGGAGCGCCCCCCTCGCGGTGGTCCTGCTCGGCGCGGCGGCGTTCATGACCAGCTCCCCGCTCCTGCTCATGGTCATGGAGAAGGCGTCCTCGGCCCCGTCCCTGGCCTCCTCCGCCAACCAGGCGGCCTTCAACCTCGCGAACGCCGGCGGCGCCTGGATCGGCGGCCTGGCCCTCGCGGCGGGTCACGGCGTCACGTCCCCGGCGCTCGCGGGCGCGGGCCTGGCGATCCTGGGTCTGGGCGTCGCGGCCGTCGCGTACGTCGTGGACCGCAACCGCGGCACGACGAACGCCGGCCGCATAGTGGCGACCCACACCCCGCAGCACGCGGAGGTCCCGGCCCACCACTGACGCCGGCCTCCACTGCCCCCGCGCCCTGCCGCCCGGTGGCGGCGGGGATAAGCGGTTGAGGTGCACCGGCATCCCTGTTACAAACGTGGGCCGGTCAGCGGGTAGCCGGCGGAACGAGGGGGCCATCGCGTGGCACGGGCGAGGACGGGCGACGGTA
Source organism: Streptomyces sp. NPDC127119 (assembly GCF_042677425.1). Lineage (NCBI taxonomy): Bacteria > Bacillati > Actinomycetota > Actinomycetes > Kitasatosporales > Streptomycetaceae > Streptomyces > Streptomyces sp. NPDC127119. The sequence continues at coordinate 27,350 of NZ_JBHXTO010000120.1, forward strand.
CGGGCCGCAGCGGCTTACGGCGCGGACGCCGGCCGCTGCTGGCGGCGGTGGCGGTCGACTCGCTGGGCACGGGCCTGTACCTCCCGCTGTCCATGCTGTACTTCCTGCGGGTCACCGATCTGGACCTGGTGACGATCGGCGTGCTCACCAGTGTGAGCACCGCCCTGACCCTGCCGCTGCCACTGGTCGTCGGAAAGCTGGCCGACCGGTTCGGGCCGCGGCTGGTGGTCGCCGCCGGACAGGCGCTGCAGGGGACCGGGTTCCTGCTCTACCTGCTGGTCTCGGGAACGGGTTCGCTGGTGGCCGCCATGCTGGTGACCACGGCGGGCCTGCGGGTCTACTGGTCCTCGGTCTTCACCCTCATCGCCGACCTGGCGGACGCCGAGAGCGCGGACGCGACGGGCACGGACGCGGCGGGACCGGCGGGGGCGGCGGGTGCGGACGCCAAGGACCACTGGTTCGCCCGGGCCGGGATGATCCGGGAAGCGGGCGCGGGCGGCGGCGCCCTGCTCGCGGGCGCGGTGCTCGCCGTCGACTCGACACGCGTCTACGACGGACTGATCCTCGCCTCCGGGCTGGCGTTCCTGGCCGCCGCGCTGGTGGTCGCCCTCGCGGTACCCGCCCTGCCGCACACCGCCCCGCCGGCCGAGGGCCGCTCCGGCTACGGCGCACTGCTGCGGGACCGCCCCTACCTCGCACTGATCGCGATCTCCACGATCTTCGCCACGTGCAGCACGTTCCTGTCCCTGTCACTGCCCGTGTACGTCATCCAGGGCCTGTCGGGACCGGACTGGGCGCCCGGCCCCCTCCTCGCCCTCAACACCCTGCTGCTCGCCACCTGCACGGCCGCCGTGACCCGCTTCGTGCGGCGCCGCTGCACCCGCGCCCGCGCCATGGCCTGGGCCGGCGGCCTGTGGGCGCTGTGGTGTGCCGCGTCCGCGTCGGCCGTCCTGCTGCCGCCCCTGGCACTGGTGCCGTTCCTTGCGGCGGCGGTGGTCTGCTACACCCTCGCGGAGATGGTCTACGGACCCGCCTCCAACGCGCTCGCCGCGGACGCGGCGCCGCCCGGGTCGCGGGGCACCTATCTGGCGGCGTTCCAGTACTCCTACGCAGGGGCGAACGTCCTCGCGCCCACCCTGTTCGGAGTGCTCTTCACCCACAACCGCCTGCTGCCCTGGCTCGCCGTGGGCCTGCTCGCCGTACTGGGCGCGGCACTGATGCTGCTCCTGGCACCCCGCCTGCCGCGAGAACACGGCCCGCGACAGCGCGTGGCCGCGGCCGTGCCCGTGCCCGTGCCCCCACAGGACAAAAGCCTGCGCCGTTCCCCGCGCCCCTGAGGAA
>NZ_JBHXTO010000121.1:0-28588 GCF_042677425.1 Streptomyces sp. NPDC127119
CTTTTAGGGGCGCGGGGAACGGCGCAATCTTTTAAGGGGCGCGGGGAACTGCGCGGCCAGCCCCCACCGGGGCCGCAGCCGAAACGCGTCCCCGGCATGCGGAGCCGATCCGCAAAGGTTGATCGCGGGATCCCCAGGGAACCCGCACAACGTGCACCCATCCATCGAGGACTACGCGCTCATCGGCGACCACCAGACCGCCGCCCTGGTAGGCCAGGACGGCTCCGTCGACTGGCTCTGCCTCCCCCGCTTCGACTCCGCCGCCTGCTTCGCGAAACTGCTGGGCGACGACGACAACGGCCACTGGCGGCTCGCGCCGAAGGGAGCGGACACCTGCACGCGGCGGGCGTACCGGCCCGACACCCTCGTGCTCGACACCGAGTGGGACACCGAGGACGGCTCGGTCCGCGTCACCGACCTGATGCCGCAGCGCGACCGCGCCCCCGACGTCGTACGCATCGTCGAGGGCCTCAAGGGCCGCGTCACCGTACGCAGCACCCTGCGCCTGCGTTTCGACTACGGCTCGGTCGTCCCGTGGGTCCGCAAATCCGACGGCCACCGGGTCGCCGTGGCGGGCCCCGACTCGGTGTGGCTGCGCAGCGAACCCGAGGTGCACACCTGGGGCGAGGACTTCGGTACGCACTCGGAGTTCACGGTCGCCGAGGGCGAGAAGGTCGCCTTCGTCCTGACCTGGCATCCCTCGCACGAACCGCGCCCCGACCTGGTCGACCCGTTCGAGGCGCTGGAGCACAGCGTCGACGACTGGCAGGCCTGGGCGGCCCGCTGCCGCTACGACGGACCGCACCGCGACGCGGTCGTCCGCTCGCTGATCACCCTCAAGGCCCTCACGTACGCGCCGAGCGGCGGTATCGTCGCGGCCCCCACGACCTCCCTGCCCGAGGAGATCGGCGGCGTCCGCAACTGGGACTACCGCTACTGCTGGCTGCGGGACTCCACGCTCACCCTGGGCGCGCTGCTCGCGTGCGGCTACCAGGAGGAGGCGGAGGCCTGGCGCAACTGGCTGCTGCGCGCGGTCGCGGGCGATCCGGCGGACCTGCAGATCATGTACGGGCTGGCGGGCGAGCGGCGGATCCCCGAGTACGAACTGGCGTGGCTGCCCGGATTCCACGGCTCGGCTCCGGTGCGGATCGGCAACGACGCCGTACGGCAGCTGCAGCTCGACGTGTACGGGGAGGTGATCGACTCCCTCACGCTGGCGCAGCACGCGGGGCTGCCCGCCGAACCGGACATGTGGCGCCTGCACCAGGCCCTGATGGACTTCCTGCACACGGCGTGGCGCAAGCCCGACGAGGGCCTGTGGGAGGTGCGCGGGCCGCGCCGGCACTTCGTGCACTCGAAGGTGATGGCGTGGGTCGCCGCCGACCGCACGGTACGCACCCTGGAGGAGAACCCCGGGCTGGACGGCGACGTCGACAAGTGGCGCGCGATGCGGGACGAGGTGCACCGGGAGGTGTGCGAGCGCGGCTTCGATCCGGAGCGGAACACGTTCACGCAGTCCTACGGCTCCCGTGAACTGGACGCCGCGCTGCTGCTCATCCCCCGCCTCGGCTTCCTGCCGCCGGACGATCCGCGGGTGGTCGGCACGGTCGACGCGGTGCGCTCGGAACTCGCCCGCGACGGCTTCGTACACCGTTATGACGCGTCCCTCGACGGCTCCGGCCCGCACGCCTCGGAGCCGTCCGGGGCGGACATCAGGGATGTCGACGGGCTGCCCGGCGGCGAGGGTTCGTTCCTCGTCTGCTCGTTCTGGCTGGCGGACGCGCTGCATCTGACGGGGCGTACGAAGGAGGCCCTCGCCCTGTTCGAGCGGCTGATCGCGCTCCGCAACGACGTGGGACTGCTGGCGGAGGAGTACGACCCCGTGGCCGGACACCAGCTCGGCAACTTTCCGCAGGCGTTCAGCCACATCGGTCTGGTGGGCACCGCCCTCACGCTGTTCGACGACGAGGGGGACGGGGCGGGAGCGGACGAGGCAGGATAGGAGCCATGGATCTTGGACTGAAGGACCGTGTCTACGTCGTCACCGGAGCAACGCGCGGCCTGGGCCACGCCTCCGCGCGTGAACTCGTCGCCGACGGCGCGAAGGTGATCGTCAGCGGGCGCGACGGGAAGACGGTGGCCGAGGCGGCGACGGCGCTCGGGCCGAACGCCCACGGGGTGGCCGTGGACAACGCCGACCCCTCGGCGCCGGCGAGCCTGATCGCGGCCGCGCGTGAGCGGTTCGGCGGCTTCGACGGCATCCTGATCAGCGTCGGCGGGCCGCCGCCGGGCTTCGTCGCCGACAACACCGACGAGCAGTGGCAGGCGGGGTTCGAGTCCGTGTTCCTCGGGGCGGTGCGGCTGGCGCGGGCGGCTGCCGCCGAGCTGGGCGAGGGTGGGGTCATCGGGTTCGTGCTGTCCGGGTCGGTGTACGAGCCGATCGCGGGGCTGACCATCTCCAACGGGCTGCGGCCCGGGCTCGCCGGGTTCGCCAAGTCCCTCTCCGACGAGCTGGGTCCGCGGGGGATCCGGGTGGTGGGGGTGCTTCCTGCGCGGATCGACACGGACCGCGTGCGCGAGCTGGACGGGTATTCGGCTGATCCCGAGGCCACTCGGGCCGCGCACGAGGCGCGGATTCCGTTGCGGCGGTACGGGAGGCCGGAGGAGTTCGGGCGGACGGCCGCGTTTCTTCTGTCGCCTGCGGCGTCCTATCTGACGGGGGTCATGCTGCCGGTGGACGGTGGGGCGCGGAGCGGATTCTGAACCCTGTTCTGAACCCGGCGGTACACCTGCGGCGGCGGGGTGTGCTGTCGCCGCGGGCCCGGTGGGGGTGGCCCTGACCGATTGCGCAGTTCCCCGCGCCCCTGAAGACACCGCTGCGGGTCCGTTGTACGGCTGCGGGAGTGTGGGGGCCTGTCGCGCCGTTCCCCGCGCCCCTCAAGGGCAAAAAAACACAGGTGCGGGTCAGTTGACTCGTTCTGCTGCGTGTTTTGCTGCGCGTAGGTGTACCTCCGCCGGGAGTGAGGTGAGGCCGGCCGAGTCCTTGGCGTGGGTCAGGGCTTCCGTCGTCAGGGCGGTCAGGGTTTCGGCGGGGGCCGCGTGGGGTTCCAGGAGCAGGCGGACCCTCGCCTCGGGGGTGCTGCGGCGGCCGACGAGGGACGCCTGCGCACCCCGTACCCCTTCCAACGCGCCCGCCTCCGCGGTCAGTACGCCCTCCAGGGCCCGGCCCCGCAGCAGCGCGCCCTCGCCGTCGCCGGTGTCGACCAGCACCTCGGCGAGGCGGCGCCGTCGCAGGACGGCCGTCAGCCACCACAGGGCGAGCAGCACGGCCACCGTCAGCGCGGCGATGACGGCCGGCCACCACCAGCCGTCGGCCCGCCACCGCACGCGGTCGGCGTCGCTCAGCAGGACGTCGTGCCGGCCGTCGTGGATCCACCACGACGGCGGAGCCACACCGAGGCCCACGGCGAGCACGGAGCCGCCGAGCACGACCAGGAGCAGACCCGCGAGGCCCAGCAGGACCCGGTTCACGATCCTCGGCATGCCGTTCACCCCTTCCGGCCCGGCCGGGCGACCCGCACCGACAGCGCGGGCCGCCGGACGAGACCGAGCCCCCTGACGCCGTCGGCGAGCGTGGCGTCCAGGTCGGCGCGTACGTCGTCGAGTTCACGGAAGTGCGAGACCGCGCGGACGTCGGCCTTCCGCCGCCTCATCCGGACCCGGACCGACTGCACGCCGGACACCTCCATGGCCCGGTCGCGCAGCACCGTCGCGGCGGCGTTGCGGTGCAGGCCGGCCCGTACGTCGGAGTGGGCTCGGCGCATCGTCAGGATGTCGCGCAGTCCCGGGGTCGTGGCGAGGACGAGCAGCCACAGGCCCAGGGCGGTCGCGACCCCGGCGCCGACGAGCACCCAGGTGTCGTCCAGGGGCCGCTCGGCGAGTTCACGGGCCAGCGACCTGCGCCAGTGCATGGCCGGCCGGTCGGCGCGGACGGCGACGACGTCGTACAGCAGCAGGCCCGCGGCGGCCAGGACGAGCAGCGCGAGGACGGCCGCGGGGATGCGGCGGGCCGACCAGAACCGGCCGTTGCCGTCCTCGGCGTCGTCGAGGGTCGGCAGGGGTGTGTAGTCGGCGGCGGAGGTGGACTGGCCCAGTTCGTTCCCGGCGCTCTTCTCGATGACGGGCAGCTGTCGGGTGCTCTCGGAGCCCTGGGGCTCGCTCATTGCGTCCTCCCCTGTACCGCCCCACGCATCTGCGCGGAGTGCAGTCGCTCCACCTGGACGGCGACCTCGGGAACTTTCATTCCCGCCAACGCCTCTACCCGCTGAGTTACTCGACGACGCACGGCACCGCACCGGCCGCCGATGTCACACGGGTAGCCGAGTTCGAGGCTGACACTGACGCGGGCGACGTCCTGGTGGACGACGACCGCGGCGTGCGGGGGCGACACCCCGGGAGGCAGCACGTCGAGCGCCTCCCGGGCCGCCTGCGCGGCGATCTTCGCGACGACCCGGTCGGCGATCCTCGTGGCGCCCCGCTCGCCGGGCGCGACGGCTTCGGACACGCGCGTCACCGCCGCCGGTCGTCGCGGGTGCCACGGGACCGGAAGAAGTCACCGGGATCCAGGTCCCCCTCCAGGAAGCGGCCCACGACAAAGCCGATGGCGCCCAGTGCGGCCACCAGGAGGAACGCGCCGAAGCCGCCGAAGTACCCGGCGAATCCCAGCGCCATTCCGGCGATCATGCCGATCACGGCCATGCTCATGGTGCGCTCCTCAGCAGATCGGTCACTGGAGCCGGTTCTCCGGTTCCTCGTCCTCTTCCTCCGGCAGCTTGACGTCGCTGACCGCGATGTTGACCTCGACGACCTCAAGGCCCGTCATGCGCTCGACGGCCGCGATGACGTTCTCCCGTACATCACGGGCGACATCGGCGATGGACACGCCGTAGTCGACGACGATCTCCAGGTCGAGCGCGGTCTGCACCTCACCGACCTCGGCCTTCACACCGCGCGTGACGGACTTCGCGCTTCCGCCGGGGACCCGGTCGCGGACGGCGCCGAAGGTCCGCGAGATCCCGCTGCCCATGGCGTGCACGCCCAGGACGTCCCGGGCGGCGAGACCGGCGATCTTCTCGACGACCCCGTCGGCGATGGTGGTACGCCCCCGGGTCGCCGGGTCGCCGCCGCCGCGCTTGGTCACAGCGGTCTTCCTGAGCTGCTGCTGGTCCGGTTGTTCGGCCTCCGGGCTCTCCGGCCGATTGCGCTGAGTCGTGTCGCTCATCGCCGTGCATCCCCTTTCGGTGGGCCTCTTCGCCCACATTAAGACGGGTTGCCGGGTCGCGCGCCAGGGATGCGGCACGCTGGGACCATGACTGCGGACCGATGGACGCAAGCAGTAAGGCAACAGCTCGGTCTGGGCAGGCTGCTGCCGTTGGGCGGGCCGGGTGACGGCGCGTGGATCACGGAGGCGGCGGCCGTCGCCGTACTGCGCCGGGCGGTGCGGCCGGTGCAGGGTGTACGCCTCGGTTCGCTGCGCCTCGCCCTCGCCGACCCGGACAGCGCGTCCGAGCCCGCCGTGCCCCCGCCGCCGAGCGCGCTGCCGCCGGGGCCGCTGCGTATCGACGCGGAGTTCGCGGCCCTGCCGACCGAGCCGTTGCCGGCGGCCGCGTCCCGGCTCCGCGCGGCCCTCACCGCGACGGCGGTGGACGCGCTCGGTCTGACGGTCACGGAGGTGGACCTGCGGGTGACGGGCCTGCTGGAGGAGGGCGGGGGTCCGCCGGAGCCCGCCGACTCCGGTCCCGTGCCCGCCGCCGGACCGCGTCCCTCGCCCGGCACGGACGAGTCCCGCGTGGCCGCCGCCGCTCTCGCCGTCCCGGCGGTGACGGCCCTGCCGAGCAAGGTGCGCATCACGGAACTCCACAGCGACACGGCGCTCCCCCGCCGCCACGTCCAGGTGGAGATCGCGGTGGACACGACCGCGCGCACCCTGGACACGGCCGCGGCGGTCCGCAACACCATCACCAACTCACTCCCGGACCACCCGTCAGCAGCGGTACTGGTGACAGCGGTGACCCCGGCCCCCTAGAGCCCCGCAAGGGGCGCGAGGAACGGCGCGACAAGCCCCCACCGAACCCGCACAATCCCCCAACCCGCAGCCCCAGCCCCTTAAGGGGCGCGGGGAACTGCGCGACAAGCCCCCACCGAACCCGCACAATCCCCCAACCCGCGGAGCACCCCCCTCGGGAATGCCACCCGCCGGGAGGGCAACCCCCTCAGTCGGAAAGCCCCGCAAGATCCCGCAGCCGCCGCCCCTGAGCCCCCCGCTCGGCAACGCGCTGCTCCTCGTACGTACGCCCAGCCGCCCCCTGAAGCAGCGCCTTCGTCTCGACAAGGGCGTCCCGCGGCGCGGCCAGCAGCGCGGCGGCCAGTTCACCCACCGCGGCGTCGAGCCGATCGACGGGCACGGCGACGTTCGCGAGCCCGGTCCGCTGCGCCTCCTCCGCCTCCACGAACCGCCCCGTCGCACAGATCTCCAGCGCACGGGCGTAGCCGACGAGCCCCACCAGCGGATGCGTACCCGTGAGGTCGGGGACGAGGCCCAGGCCGGTCTCGCGCATGGCGAACTGCACGTCGTCGGCGACGACGCGCAGGTCGCAGGCGAGCGCGAGCTGGAAGCCCGCGCCGATGGCGTGTCCCTGCACGGCGGCGATGGACACGATGTCGCTCCGACGCCACCAGGTGAACCCGTCCTGGTACTCGGCGATGGCCGCGTCGAGTTCGGCGTCGGAACCGCGTGCGAGATCGATGAAGGACGGCTCGCCGTCGAAGCCCTCGGGCGTGAACGCCTGCCGGTCGAGCCCCGCGGAGAAGGACTTGCCTTCGCCGCGCAGCACGACGACACGGACGGTGCCCGGCAGCAGCCGACCGGCCTCGGCCAGCGCCCGCCACAGAGCGGGGCTCTGCGCGTTGCGCTTGGCCGGGTTGGTCAGCGTCACCGTGGCGATCGCGTCGTCGACGGTGAGCCGTACGCCGTCCTTGTCGAGCAGCGAGTCGAACGAAGCCATGAGGGCGCCTCCGATGAGTGCGGTCAGCGGGGGTGCCGTACGGGCACACCCTTAAGTGACTGCACAGTAACCACCCGGGCGGTCAGGAAACCGACCGGGTGGTCACCATCGGAGAAACGAGGAGCCGTCCGACGTCAGGCCGACGCGGACTTCTTGCCTCGCGTCGCTCCGCCACGCCCACGGAGCGTGACGCCCGACTCACTGAGCATCCGGTGCACGAAGCCATACGAGCGGCCGGTCTCCTCGGCCAGTGCCCGAATGCTCGCACCGGAGTCGTACTTCTTCTTCAGGTCTGCCGCGAGCTTGTCGCGCGCGGCGCCGGTTACCCGGCTGCCCTTCTTCAGAGTCTCGGCCACCCGTGCCTCCTCAGCGGAAGTGCGCTCTGGACTTCTCATGATCACCCCTCATGAGCGTCCTGGCCACCCATTCGGCAAGGTCGGTGGGACGAGCTTGCGCCGTGGAAGCCCGTCACCATGAGCGGAATTCCGCATTCCATCCGCTTCCCGTCCGGACCACCGAACGAGTTCGCGGACGAAGGTCCAGGTCAGCGACGCGCGACGGCCGGGCCTTCGAGGACGAAGGGCCCGGCCGGGAAATGCGTGTAGGACACACCTCGGTACGAGGAGATCTCACTCAGATGATGGATCACGGATCGGCCGAATGATCCATACGAAGTGGATCAGCCAGTGGATCAGTCAAACGATCAAATACCTCGAACCGCTCAGGCGAGGGCCACGAGGTCCGCGTAATCGGCACCCCACAGGTCCTCGACGCCGTCGGGCAGCAGGATGATCCGCTCCGGCTGGAGCGCCTGGACGGCTCCCTCGTCGTGGGTGACGAGGACGACGGCGCCCTTGTAGGTGCGCAGCGCGCCGAGGATCTCCTCGCGGCTGGCCGGGTCGAGGTTGTTCGTCGGCTCGTCGAGGAGCAGGACGTTCGCCGACGACACCACGAGGGTGGCGAGCGCGAGACGGGTCTTCTCGCCGCCGGAGAGGACGGAGGCCGGCTTGTCGACGTCGTCTCCGGAGAACAGGAACGAGCCGAGCGTCTTGCGGACCTGGACGAGGTCGAGGTCGGGGGCCGCGGAACGCATGTTCTCCAGGACCGTGCGCTGCGGGTCGAGGGTCTCGTGCTCCTGCGCGTAGTAGCCGAGCTTGAGGCCGTGGCCCTCGATGATCTGGCCGGTGTCGGGCTTCTCCGCGCCGCCGAGGAGGCGCAGCAGGGTCGTCTTGCCCGCGCCGTTCAGGCCGAGGATGACGACGCGGGAGCCCTTGTCGATGGCCAGGTCGACGTCGGTGAAGATCTCCAGGGAGCCGTACGACTTGGACAGGCCCTCCGCCATCAGCGGGGTCTTGCCGCAGGGCGACGGGTCGGGGAAGCGCAGCTTGGCGACCTTGTCGGACTTGCGCTCGGCCTCCAGGCCCGCGAGGAGCTTGTCGGCCCGCTTGGCCATGTTCTGCGCGGCGACGGTCTTGGTGGCCTTGGCGCGCATCTTGTCGGCCTGCGAGTGCAGGGCGGTGGCCTTCTTCTCGGCGTTCTGCCGCTCGCGCTTGCGGCGCTTCTCGTCGGCCTCGCGCTGCTGCTGGTACAGCTTCCAGCCCATGTTGTAGACGTCGATCTGGGCGCGGTTGGCGTCCAGGTAGAACACCTTGTTGACGACCGTCTCGACCAGGTCGACGTCGTGGGAGATCACGATGAAGCCGCCGCGGTACGTCTTCAGGTAGTCGCGCAGCCAGACGATGGAGTCGGCGTCGAGGTGGTTCGTGGGCTCGTCGAGGAGCAGGGTGTCCGCGTCCGAGAAGAGGATGCGGGCCAGCTCGATACGGCGGCGCTGACCGCCGGAGAGCGTGTGGAGGGGCTGGCCGAGCACCCGGTCGGGGAGGTTGAGCGCGGCGGCGATGGTGGCGGCCTCGGCCTCGGCGGCGTATCCGCCCTTGGTGAGGAACTCCGTCTCCTGGCGCTCGTACTGCCGCATGGCCTTCTCGCGGGTGGCGCCCGAGCCGTTCGCGATGCGCTGTTCGTTCTCGCGCATCTTGCGGATCAGGGTGTCCAGGCCGCGCGCGGACAGGACGCGGTCGCCGGCCAGCATGTCGAGGTCGCCGGTGCGCGGGTCCTGCGGGAGGTAGCCGACCTCGCCGGAGCGGGCGACGGTGCCCGCGGCGGGGGTGCCCTCACCTGCGAGGACCTTGGTGAGCGTGGTCTTGCCCGCGCCGTTGCGGCCGACCAGGCCGATGCGGTCGCCCTTGGTGATGCGGAAGGTGGCGGACTCGATGAGCATGCGGGCGCCGGCACGCAGTTCGATACCGGAAGCGGAAATCACGGACAGACTCCTGGGCAGGGTTGTTGACGGGGCGGGCGGCTGAGGGCGTTCACGCCGTCTAATGCACGAGGAGAATGGCCATGGGCCAAGTCTAACGGGGCGATGCAACCACTTTTTCTGTGTGCGGGTGTTCGGGGGTGTGACGCTCATTGCCCCGCGGCCGGCCGTGCCGGGCCCTCCTTCGTCCCCCGTTCGGCCCGCCGCCCGGCGCCGCGCCGCGGGGAGCGGGCGAGGATGACGGCAGGGGGACGACGGTCCGCGGAGGGTGGAGCGCCCATGCAGTTCGACGACGACGCCGGCCTGGACACCTCCGAGGTGCAGGATGTGCGCGGCAGCCGGATCCCCGGCGGCAGGGCCACGGTGGGCGGCGGCGTCGCCGGGCTGATCGCCCTCCTGCTGGGTCTCTTCTTCGGTGTGGGGCCCGACCAGCTGGGCCTGTCCTCCGGTGACGAAGAACCAGGGGCGAGCGCCTCGTCCCTGGCCCAGGTGCAGCAGACGTGCCGTACCGGACGGGACGCGAACACCAGGGACGACTGCCGCGTCGTGGCGGTCGTCAACAGCGTCCAGGACTTCTGGGCTCAGGAGTTCGAGCGCCGCGGCGGTACGTACACGCGGTCGCCGACCGTCTTCTTCAGCGACCGGGTCGGCACGGCCTGCGGGTCGGCGACCTCGGCGGTCGGGCCCTTCTACTGCCCGGGTGACCGGAAGGTCTATCTGGACCTGGGCTTCTTCGACGAGCTGCGGACCAAGTTCGGCTCCAGCGGCGGCCCGTTCGCGCAGGCGTACGTGGTGGCGCACGAGTACGGGCACCACGTGCAGGACCTGATGGGGACCCTGAGCCGCTCCCAGGACGGGCGGACCGGCGCGAACAGCAACGCGGTACGGGTCGAGCTGCAGGCCGACTGCTACGCGGGCGTGTGGGCGCACCACGCGACGACCACGAAGGACGAGTCGACGGGCCGACCACTGATCACCAGCCTCACGGAGGCCGACATCCGCGACGGGCTGGACGCGGCGGCGGCCGTGGGCGACGACCGGATCCAGGAGCGGTTCCAGGGCCGGGTGACGCCGGAGTCCTGGACGCACGGGTCGGCCGCGCAGCGGCAGCAGTGGTTCCGCCAGGGCTACCGCACCGGGGACATGGCCCGCTGCGACACCTTCCGCTGAGCGCCCCGGGGCCGTTCCCGGCCACTCGCCGGCCGTTCGTCGGGCGTTCGCGGGGCGTTGTCAGTGCCGGGTGCCAGACTGTGGGGCAGGTCACATTCAGGTGCTGTCCCAGCGGTGGGGCAGGACAGCGGGGACCGGAAGGAGTGATCGGCATGGCCGGTACGGACAGCGGACGCCCGAGCATCTACCCGACGCTGCTGTACGCAGACGCGAAGTCCGCGATCAGGCAGCTCTCGGAGGCCTTCGGCTTCACCGAGGCGTCGGTGTACGAGGACGAGGAGGGCAAGGTGGTGCACGCCGAGCTGGTGCAGGGCAACGGCGCGGTGATGCTGGGCTCCAAGGGCACCGGCAGCCGCTTCGACGAGGCCATGAAGAGCGCGGGCCCCACCGGGGTGTACGTCGTCGTGGACGACGTGGACGCACACCACCAGCGGGCCGTGGACCACGGGGCGGAGATCCTGATGCCCCCGACGGACCAGGACTACGGCTCACGGGACTACATGGCCCGGGACGTCGAGGGCAACATCTGGAGCTTCGGCACGTACGCCCCGGAGACCAGGGTCTGACCCGGTCCCCAGCCCCCCGGCGCCCTGTAGGGGCGCGGGCCACCGCGCGCCCGGCGCACACGCACCCGCACCCGCACCCGCACCCGCAGACGACGAACCGGCCTCCCAGCGGGGCGCCGTGGGTGCTGTGCGGGGCTTTCGAAACACCCCCTAGTGCTCCCCGGTGTGCACCTGGAAGGCCGCACGGCGCACAGCCTTCGCGAGCGCGGGGTCGGGGTGGGCGGCGGCGAGCGCGACCAGGACCTGCACGGTGCGGGGGTGGCCGACCGCGCGCACCTCGTCGAGGAGCGCGGGGACGGTCGCCTGCACCGCGGACTCCAGGTGCCGTACGAGGAGCGGGGCCTCGCCGTGGTCGGCGACGGCCGCGGCCGTGTCGACCCACAGCCAGGTGGCCTCCTCGCGGGTGAGCACCAGGTGGGCGTCCTCGGGGTCGTGTCCGTCGTGCTCGGCGAGCCACAGCAGGGCGTACGGGCGCAGGGGGGTCTCGTCGGCCACCGCGCGGACGTCCGGCTCGGCGGGGGCGCCGACCACACGCAGGGCCTCGAAGGCCAGTCCGCGCGACAGGGCGTCCTCACCGCGGGCGGCGGCGAGGAGTTCGGTGACGGCGCTGCCGACGGGGCGGGCGGCGAGCCAGGCGCGGTACTCGGCGCGGGCCGCGTTGGGTCTGAGCTGGGCGCAGCCGCGGAGCATGTCCTCGGCGCCCTGCTCGATGTTCCCCGCGGGGCTCTGCGCGGCCACGCAGATCTGCTCCAGCTTGACCCACACGGCCCAGCTGCCGAGCGGGGTGAGCGTGGCCTGGCCGTCGGCGCAGGTGAGGGCGCCGACGGCGGCGAGGGCGTGCAGCGCCCAGTCGAGCAGGGGGGCGAGCGGGGTGTCCTCGGCCGGGCTCTCCGAGCTGTCGACGGGGCCGGGCTGCGGGCCGTAGGGGATCTCGCAGCGTTCGGTGCGCAGTTCCGTGACGCGCTGCTCCAGCAGGTCGAGGAGTTGTGGGACGGGCACGGGGCCCGCGGACAGCTGGAGGAAGGAGAGAACCTGCGGCATCGCGGAGACGACCTCGGCGACGGTGGAGGGCTCGCGTCCGTCGGGGCCGGGGTGGGCGATCGACCAGGCGTCGAAGAAGGCGACCCAGCCGCGCAGTACGGCGCTGTCGTCGCGGTTCCAGGCGCGCAGGCGCCAGCCGGGGCGCGCGGTGTCGCCGTGCACCTCGATCAGGCCGGCGAGCCGTGCGATGTCCCAGTCGGCCCGTACTTGATCCGGGGTCAGGGACAGACTGGTCGCGGCCTGTTGCGCGATCGCGTCGGAGAGGGTGCCTTTCCCTCCGGAGCTGTCGTTGTCCGCGGAGCCGCTGTCGGAGGCCGTGGCGTCACGGTCCCGGCGGGGGCCGGGGGCGGGGCCCAGGGTGGCGTCGGCCCAGCGGGCGACCCGGGCCGCGCCGGCGAGCACGGCGCGCGCCATGCGGGCGAGTTCCGCCGGTGCCGGTGTGCCCTCCGGTGGGCGGGGGGCAGGTCGGCGGGCGGGCCTCTGGGTCATCGCTCGGGGGGCGGCGGCCAGGGTTCGCGGGCGGACGAGTCGGAGCCTGGAGTCGCGCGGGATACGGGACGTCACGGGGGCAGTCTTCCGGTTGACGGTCCGAAAACCCAAACGGAATGCCACAGGAGGCCACGGAGGCGGTCCGCGCACCGTGCCCGGCAGGGGGTGTGAGCGGATTTCGGCCACTGGTAGACGGTTAAACGGAAGCTTCGCGGCCGGGCGTGGAGGTGGCTACATCAGTGGGGTGAGAAAGCGGCGGAGGGCCTCTTCGTAACCGGCCGGGTCGGCGTTCCACATGGCGCCGTGCGGGGCGTCGTGGACCGTGTGGAGGGTGACGAGGTCGGGGCGGCGGTCCGCGAGGCGGCGCGAGAGTCCCCAGGGGGCGACGGTGTCGTCGGGGCCGTGCAGGACGAGGGTGGGCACCTTGAGCCGTACGGGGTCGGCGGCGCCCTCGACACGGCCGCTGCCGAGGCCCGTGCGGCCCTGGGCGGCGCGGACGGCCAGCGGCAGCAGGGCGCCGGGGGTGCGGCGGGCCGTGGCCAGGGCGCGCAGGGTGGCCTCCCAGTCGAGGACCGGCGAGTCCAGGACGAGCCCGGAGATCCGCTCGCGCAGCGCGGAGTGCTCGGCGGCGCGCAACGCCATGGTGGCGCCGGTCGACCAGCCGTGCAGGACGACGCGTTCGGCGCCGTACCGCACGGCGAAGCGGATGGCGGCGTCCAGGTCGCGCCACTCGGTCTCGCCGAGGTGGTTCAGGCCGTCCGGGGGCCGTGGTGCGCCGGCGTCCCCGCGGTAGGCGAGGCCGAGGACGGGGAACTGCTGGCGGTGCAGGAACTCCATGACGTTCATGGGGTGTTCGCGGGTGGCGCCGAGGCCGTGCACGGTGATCACCCAGGTGTCACGGGCGGCGGGCACGAACCAGGCGGGCAGGGTGCCCAGCTCGCCCGGGACGTCCACGTCGGTGAACGGCAGGCCGAGGGCGGTGCCCGGGTCGCCGACGTGCACGCCGGGTGTGAACCGCACCTTGTCGCCGGGTTCCAGCGTGCCGTGGGTGACGCGCTCCAGACGGCGTACCACCGTGTCGGCGGAGTGCGCGGCCCCGGCCAGGAGCGGGCCGACGACTGCGTGGCCGTCGTCGCCGCCGAGGCCGTACACGCCCGGGCGCCGGGAGGCGAGGGCGCGGGTCAGGGCGATCTGGCCCGCGGCCGTGGCGTGCACGGTCAGTCGGGGTTCGGTGGGCAGTGGCCGGCCCGGCGCCGCCTTCAGGGCGGCGTCGCTGGCGAAGCGGCCGGCGGCGATACCGGCCGCGCCGGCCACGGCCACGGTGAGGGCGGTGGTGAGGGCTGCCGTCGTCGGCTTCACGGTGCGCACGGGTCCAGTCTCCTGATCGAGCCCGCTGTCGGCCAGTGGACGGGCGACACGGGTGACTCCGGCGTCCGCCGCGGGGGTGGGCCGGGTCCGCGGCCGGCGGGGCCTTCTGTTCGCAGCCGCGTACGGTCCGGCGGGCCGAGGACCACCCCGTCCGGCCGGGCCTGCCCATGTGTCCCGTCCGGCCGGGGCCGTACGTACCGCCGTGGACGGCCGGGCCCATGCGGACGGCCGCGTACGGCCGCAGACGGTCGCGGACGGCCCGGTGTCACGGCTGGCCGTAGCCCCTCAGCCGCTCGCCCGCCTCTGCCACCTGGTCCTCGGTCAGCAAGGTGGGGGTGAGGCCGGGGACGGATGACGCGGTGAGCCACACGCGGCACATCCATTCGAGCTGGGCGGTGCGGTCGTAGGCCTGGTCGAGGGTGGCGCCGTGGGCGAGGGTGCCGTGGTTCCGCAGGAGGCAGGCCGTGCGGTCCCGCAGGGCGCGGAGCATGTTCTCGGCCAACTTCTCGGTGCCGTAGGCGGCGTACGGCGCGACGCGGACGGGCCCGCCGAGGGCGGCGGACATGTAGTGGACGAGGGGCAGCTCGGTGACGAGGGTCGAGACGGCCGTGGCGTGCACGGCGTGGGTGTGCACGACGGCGCGCGCGTCCGTGGAGCGGTAGACGGCGAGATGCATGGGCAGTTCGCTGGTCGGAACGAGTGAACCGAGCACGCGCCGGCCGTCCAGCGACACCCCGCAGACGTCCTCGGGCGTCAGCCGGTCGTACGGGACCCCGGTCGGCGTGACCAGGACGGTGTCGCCCACGCGCACGGAGACGTTGCCCGACGTACCGACGACCAGCCCGTCGGACACCGTCCGGCGGGCCGTGGCCACGAGGTCGTCCCACGCCCGCTCCAGCGCCTCCCCGGGCCGGGACGCGCCCGTCTCCCCGAAGCCTCGTCCGTCTCCTGCGTCCCGCCGCTGCTCAGCCATGCCGCGATCCTGCCAGCCGCCCGCCCCCGCTCGGCCCTGCTCGGCTCTTGCTCCGTTCGGGCGAGGGCACTGTAGGGCGGAACCCGAACGTCCGAAAGGTAATACAAGGTATTAATCGACCGCCGGAGCGAATGACCGGCGCGCGACGGACCGCGAGGGATCTTCCAGTAACCTCTGGAAGATTTTTCACTTACGTCGCCATTCCGGGGGAAAACATGGCCAGTAATCGTAAATCGTCCCGCCAGCGCGCCCGTCTCGTCGCCGCCTCCGTGGCGACGCTGGCGCTCGGCGGCACCGCACTCGTCGAGGTGCCGGCCTCGGCCGCCGGCAAGCCCAAGGGGCACGACGTGTCCTCGCACCAGAAGAACGTGAACTGGTCGAGCGCGAGGAGCAAGGGCGCGACATTCGTCTACGTGAAGGCCACCGAGTCGCGCACGTACCGCAACCCGTACTTCGCCCAGCAGTACGACGGCGCACGCAACGCGGGCATCATCCGCGGCGCGTACCACTTCGCGCTGCCGAACAAGTCGTCGGGCACCGAGCAGGCCGCCTACTTCGTGCGCAACGGCGGCGCCTGGCGGGCGGACGGCTGGACGCTGCCGCCCGCGCTGGACATCGAGTACAACCCGTACGACAAGAAGAAGAAGTGCTACGGGCTGAGCAAGAGCGGCATGGTCGGCTGGATCAGGGCCTTCAGCGACGAGGTGAGGCGGCAGACCGGCCGCCGGCCCGTCATCTACACCAACTACACCTGGTGGAAGACGTGCACGGGCAACAGCGCCGCGTTCGCCTCGAACCATCCGCTGTGGCTGGCCCACTACAACGCGACCTCGGGGCCCCTGCCCTCGGGCTGGAACTTCTGGACGTTCTGGCAGTACGACAACAGCGGCAGCCTGCCGGGTGACCAGAATCTCTTCAACGGGTCGCTGTCCCAGCTGAAGGCCTTCGCGAGGGGGTGAGCCGGGGAGCGGACCCCCGGGTTCCGCCTCTGTTCGAGGATTTTCCGGGACTTTCGAGAGCCGTCGCCGCCACTTCGACACAAGCGGAATGACGGCACCTCGATTGGGTCACCCCACCGCCCGACTCAGTTCATCTTCCGTTCACCCAGGTTGCTTACGTTCCCCGTGCCACTGTCGTCCAACAGAAGCCTGGGTAAATGGAACACATCACGCTCCTCCTCGGAATCGTGATCGTTACCGCTCTCGTGTTCGATTTCACGAACGGTTTCCACGACACTGCCAACGCGATGGCGACGACCATCTCGACCGGCGCTCTCAAGCCCAAGACGGCGGTGGCCATGTCCGCCGTACTGAACCTCGTCGGTGCGTTCCTCTCCGTGGAGGTCGCCAAGACGATCTCCGGCGGCCTCATCAACGAAGAGGGCATCCGCACCGAAGTGATCTTCGCGGCGCTCGTCGGCGCCATCCTGTGGAATCTGCTGACCTGGCTGCTGGGTCTGCCCTCCAGTTCGTCCCACGCGCTCTTCGGCGGCCTGATCGGCGCCGCGGTGATGTCGGCGGGCTGGTCCTCGGTGAACGGCTCGACCGTGATCACCAAGGTCCTCCTGCCCGCGATCGCCGCACCCGTGGTGGCCGGACTCGCCGCGATGCTCGCCACCCGGCTGACGTACCGGATCAGCAGGCAGGCCGGTGAGAAGGCGACCTCCAAGGGCTACCGCGCGGGTCAGATCACCTCCGCGGGCCTGGTCTCGCTGGCCCACGGCACGAACGACGCGCAGAAGACCATGGGCATCATCACCCTGGCCCTGGTCACCGGCGGGGTGCTCGCGCCCGGCTCGAACCCTCCCCTGTGGGTCATCGTCTCGGCCGGTATCGCCATCGCGCTCGGCACCTACCTGGGCGGCTGGCGCATCATCCGCACCATGGGCAAGGGCCTCACCGACCTCGCGCCGCCGCAGGGCTTCGCCGCCCAGACCAGCGCCGCGACGGTCATCCTGGCCTCCTCGCACCTCGGCTTCTCCCTCTCGACCACGCAGTCCTGCTCCGGCGCCGTGATGGGTTCGGGTCTGGGCCGCAAGGGCGGTGTCGTCCGCTGGTCGACCGCGACCCGCATGTTCGTCGCCTGGGGCCTCACGCTCCCGGCCGCCGGTCTGGTCGGCGCGGGCGCCGAGTTCCTGACCAAGCAGGGCACCTGGGGCATCATCCTCACCGGCGCGCTGCTGATCGCCGGCTCCGCGGTCATCTGGACGCTCTCCCGCCGCCAGCCGGTCACCGTCGACAACGTCAACGACGACCACGAGCCGACGGGCGTCGTGACCACCGCGATCGCCGCCGTCACCCCGCCTCCCGCGGGCCCGGTCGCCCCGGTCACGAGCGGCCTCAAGACCACCATCCCGGGCCCGGACACCGAGCCCGCCCGTCCGGCCACGGTGTAAGGAACGAACCGCATGAAGATCGACTGGGCAGCCCTCGGCTCCGTGTTCGGAGTCAGCCTCATCGCCACCGTCGCCCTCGTGGGCCTCTTCACCCTCGGCATCGTCGGCCTCACCAAGCGCGAGACGGCCGCGGAGCAGGGTGGCTCCGCGACCCTCGCGGTCACCGGCGCGTACGCCTGCTTCGCCGCGTGCGCGGCGGCCGTGGCGTACGGGATCTATCTGATCGTCGCCTGACCCTCGCGGCACGTCCGTTCCGTACGGGACCGCCCCGTCGACCACCTGGTCGGCGGGGCCTTCTCGTGTCCGTGTGTGGGCCTCGGCACACTCTCCCGTCGCAGGTCAACAGCAAGTTGACGGGTGTTCGCGGACCGTGGTGGACTGCCGAGGCCATGTACGTCGGCAGAAGAGGAAGCCGGTGCGAATCCGGCGCGGTCCCGCCACTGTTACCGGGGAGTCGAACCCCCGGGAGCCAGGAACTCTCGCCGTCGGTCTCGTCGAACCAGGGCGTGGACACCCTGAGTGAGGACATATCGCCATGCGCGCCCACCTGTTGTGGACCAGTGTGCCCGGGCCAGGTACCAGGCTTTCGCCTCAACCAGCGGCGGGCTGAACCGATGCGAGCCGAGCGCGTCTTCGCGTACGGCGCCGCCGCCGGCCTCCTCGGTGACCTGCTGCTCGGCGATCCCCGCCGAGGGCATCCGGTCGCCGCGTTCGGGCGGGCCGCGGGAGCCGTCGAGGGGGTCCTGTGGCGCGACCACCGGGGCTGGGGGGCGCTGCACACCGCCGTGTGCGCGGGCGGCGCGGTCTCCCTCGCCGTGGCCGCCGAGCGTTCCCTGCGCACCTCCCCCGTCGCCTCCGTCGCGCTGACCGCCGCCGCCACCTGGGCCGTCGTGGGCGGGACCTCGCTCGGCCGTGAGGCGCGGGCCGTCGGCGGGGCGCTGGCCGCCGGGGACATCGAGGTGGCCAGGGAGCGGCTGCCGCATCTGTGCGGGCGCGACCCGCAGGCGCTGGACGCCGACGGGATCGCCCGCGCGGTCGTCGAGTCGGTCGCCGAGAACACCTCCGACGCCGTCGTGGGCGCCCTGGTGTGGGGCGCGGTCGCGGGCGTGCCAGGACTGGTCGGGTTCCGGGCCGTCAACACGCTGGACGCCATGGTCGGGCACAAGTCGGCCCGTCACCGGCGGTACGGGTGGGCGTCCGCCCGGCTCGACGACATGGTGGGGTGGCCCGGGGCCCGGCTGACCGCGGTCCTCGCCGCCGTCGCCGGGGGGAATCCGCGCGGGGCCGTCACCGCCTGGCGTGCCGACGCCGCCAGGCATCCGAGCCCCAACGCCGGGCCCGTGGAGGCCTCGTTCGCGGGGGCGCTCGGGGTACGGCTCGGCGGCACGCTCTCGTACGCGGGACGGGTCGAGCACCGGCCCGTGCTCAACGGTCCGGGGCGGGCCGTGGGGGTCGGGGACATCGAGCGGGCCGTCCGGCTCTCGCGCCGCGTGGGCCTGCTCGCGCTGGGCGCGAGTGTCGCCGGGCGGCTGCTCGCCACGTCGTTGGTGCCGAAGGCGAAGGGGCGTACGTCATGAGCGCGGGAACGGGCGGGAGAACGGGTGGCGGACCGGGTGGCGGGCTGCTCGTCGCCGGGACGACCTCCGACGCGGGCAAGAGCGTCGTGACCGCCGGGATCTGCCGGTGGCTGGTGCGGCGGGGTGTGAAGGTGGCGCCCTTCAAGGCACAGAACATGTCCTTGAACTCGTTCGTCACCCGCGAGGGCGCCGAGATCGGCCGGGCGCAGGCCATGCAGGCGCAGGCCGCCCGCGTGGAGCCCTCCGTGCTCATGAACCCCGTCCTGCTCAAGCCGGGCAGCGACCGCAGCAGCCAGGTCGTCCTGATGGGCAGGCCCGTGGGCGAGCTGAGCGCGCGCGGCTATCACGGCGGACGCCAGGAGGCGTTGCTCGGGACCGTGCTGGACTGTCTGGCCGAGTTGCGGGGCACGTATGACGCGGTGATCTGTGAGGGGGCGGGCAGTCCCGCCGAGATCAATCTGCGGCGCACCGACATCGTGAACATGGGGATCGCGCGCAACGCGCGGCTGCCCGTGCTCGTGGTGGGGGACATCGACCGCGGCGGTGTCTTCGCCTCGTTCTTCGGGACGGTGGCGCTGCTGTCGCGCGAGGACCAGGAGCTGGTCGCCGGGTTCCTCGTCAACAAGTTCCGCGGGGACGTCTCGCTGCTCGAACCCGGCGTCGACATGCTGCGCGGGCTGACCGGGCGGCACACCTACGGCATCCTGCCCTTCCGGCACGGCCTCGGCATCGACGAGGAGGACGGGCTCAGGGTGTCCCTGCGGGGGGCGGTGCGTGAGTCCGAGGTCTCCTCCCCCGTCGGCGAGGACATCCTGCGGGTCGCCGTCTGCGCGATCCCCCTGATGTCCAACTTCACG
This sequence comes from Streptomyces sp. NPDC127119, assembly GCF_042677425.1. Classification (NCBI taxonomy): domain Bacteria; kingdom Bacillati; phylum Actinomycetota; class Actinomycetes; order Kitasatosporales; family Streptomycetaceae; genus Streptomyces; species Streptomyces sp. NPDC127119. The sequence goes on from NZ_JBHXTO010000121.1 coordinate 19,818, forward strand.
GACCTGGACGCCCTCGCCGCCGAACCGGGCGTCGTCGTGCGGTTCGTGGACCGCGCCGAGGAACTGGTCGACGCCGACCTCGTCGTCGTACCCGGCACCCGGGGCACGGTCAAGGCCCTGGAGTGGCTGCGGCGGCGCGGCCTCGCGGACGCCCTGGTGCGCAGGGCCGCCGAAGGACGCCCCGTGCTCGGCATCTGCGGCGGTTTCCAGCTGCTCGGCGAACACATCGAGGACGAGGTCGAGTCGAGGGCCGGTGCCGTCGACGGCCTCGGACTCCTCCCCGTACGGGTGCGGTTCGCGCGCGAGAAGACCCTGACCCGGCCCGTCGGCGAAGCACTCGGCGAACCCGTCCAGGGGTACGAGATCCATCACGGGATCGCCCAGGTCACCGGCGGCGAACCCTTCCTGGACGGCTGCCGGGTCGGCCAGGTCTGGGGGACGCACTGGCACGGCTCACTGGAGTCGGACGGCTTCCGGCGGGCCTTCCTGCGCGAGGTGGCGGCAGCGGCGGGGCGGCGCTTCGTACCGGCCGCGGACACCTCGTTCGAGGGGCTGCGCGAGGAGCAGCTCGACCGGCTGGGCGATCTGATCGAGGAACACGCGGACACGGACGCGCTGTGGCGGCTCATCGAGTCCGGCGCACCGGCCGGACTGCCATTCATCCCACCGGGAGCGCCCGTATGAGCCCGCTCGAAGGCCACTTGGGCCGCCTGGCACATCTGGCACATCTGGGCTATTTGGAGGACGACAACCAGTGAGTACCCCGTTTCCGTTCACGGCCGTGGTCGGTCAGGACGACCTGCGACTGGCACTGCTGCTGAACGCCGTCTCCCCCGCGGTGGGCGGTGTGCTCGTCCGCGGCGAGAAGGGCACCGCCAAGTCCACGGCCGTGCGCGCGCTGTCGGCGCTCATGCCGCAGGTCGACGTCGTCCCCGGCTGCCGTTTCTCCTGTGCGCCGGACGCTCCCGATCCGGCCTGCCCGGACGGCCCCCACGAGGTGGGCCCCGGCGTGCCGCGGCCCGCGCGGATGGTCGAACTGCCCGTCGGCGCCTCCGAGGACCGTCTCGTCGGCGCGCTCGACATCGAACGGGCGCTCTCGGAGGGCGTGAAGGCCTTCGAGCCCGGCCTGCTGGCCGACGCCCACCGCGGACTCCTGTACGTGGACGAGGTCAACCTCCTCCACGACCACCTGGTCGACCTGCTGCTCGACGCGGCGGCGATGGGTGCCTCGTACGTGGAGCGCGAGGGCGTCTCCGTACGGCATGCCGCGCGGTTCCTGCTCGTGGGGACCATGAACCCCGAAGAGGGCGAGCTGCGGCCGCAGTTGCTCGACCGGTTCGGACTGACCGTCGAGGTGGCGGCCTCGCGCGAGCCCGACCAGCGGGTGGAGGTCGTACGACGGCGGCTCGCGTACGACGACGACCCGGAGGGGTTCGCGACCCGCTGGGCCGACGAGGAGTCCGACGTACGGGCGCGGATCGTGGCCGCGCGGAAGCTGCTGCCGTCGGTGCGCCTCGGCGACGGCGCGCTGCGGCAGATCGCGGCGACCTGCGCGGCGTTCGAGGTGGACGGTATGCGGGCCGACATCGTGATGGCCAGGACCGCCACCGCGCTGGCCGCCTGGGCGGGGCGGACCGACGTGCTCGCCGAGGACGTACGGCAGGCCGCGCTTCTCGCGCTGCCGCACCGGCGCCGGCGCAATCCCTTCGACGCGCCCGGCCTCGACGAGGACAAGCTCGACGAGACGCTGGAGGAGTTCGCGAGCGACGAGGACGACTTGGGGGACTCCGACGACCCCGGTGCCCCTGGTGACTCCGGTGACGAGGACCCGGATCCGGACGGGCCCGGTGGCGGTGGCGGGCGGCCCCCGCAGGACGGGCCCGACGACGGCGGCGGCAGCGACAGCGACGACGGCGACGGTTCCGGTGAGGTGCCCGCACAGGGCGAGGCCCCCGCGAACGAGTCCGAGAACGGAGGGGCGCCGTCCCCCGGCGCGGGCGAGCAGTCCCCCGTACGGGCCGCCGAGCCGTTCCGTACGAAGGTGCTGAGCGTGCCCGGCCTGGGCGAAGGGGCCGCCGGGCGGCGGTCGCGGGCCCGGACCGAGCACGGGCGCACCACCGGGGCGCGCCGGCCGCGCGGGGCGCTCACCAAGCTGCATCTGGCCGCGACCGTGCAGGCCGCCGCGCCGCATCAGCGGGCGCGCGGGCGCTCCGGCCCCGGTCTCGTCGTTCGGCGGGACGATCTGCGGCAGGCCACCCGGGAGGGCCGCGAGGGCAACCTCGTGCTGTTCGTCGTGGACGCGTCCGGGTCGATGGCGGCCCGGCAGCGGATGAGCGCCGTGAAGGGCGCGGTGCTGTCCCTGCTTCTCGACGCCTACCAGCGGCGGGACAAGGTGGGGCTCGTGACCTTCCGCGGCTCCGCGGCCGAGGTGGCGCTGCCGCCCACGTCGTCCGTCGACGCGGCAGCGGTGCGGCTGGAGTCGCTGCCCACCGGCGGGCGTACGCCGCTCGCGGCCGGGCTGCTGCGGGCCCACGACGTGCTGCGGGTGGAGCGGTTGCGGGACCCGGCCCGGCGCGCGCTGGTCGTCCTGGTGACCGACGGGCGGGCGACCGGCGGACCGGAACCGGTCGCGCTCGCCGGGCGGGCCGCCCGGCTGTTCGCCGCCGACAAGGTCGCGTCCGTCGTCGTCGACTGCGAGTCGGGCCTCGTACGGCTGGGACTCGCGGGGCAGCTCGCGGGTGACCTCGGCGGGACGGCCGTGACCCTCGACGAGCTGCGGGCCGACTCGATCGCCGGGCTGGTCAGGGACGTACAGGGCAAGGGCCGAGACGGCAGTCGGGGCAGGAGCCAGGGCAACAGCAGGAGGGCCGCGTAATGCCTCAGGGACAGCCGAGTGTCGTACCGGACGACGGACTGACGACTCGTCAGCGACGGAACCGGGCGCTCGTCATGGTGCACACCGGGATGGGCAAGGGAAAGTCCACCGCCGCCTTCGGGCTCGCGCTGCGCGCCTGGAACCAGGGGTGGCCGATCGGGGTGTTCCAGTTCGTCAAGTCCGCGAAGTGGAAGGTCGGCGAGGAGAACGCGCTGCGCGTCCTCGGCGCCAGCGGTGAGGGCGGGTCCGTCGACTGGCACAAGATGGGCGAGGGCTGGTCGTGGGTGCAGCGCGACTCGCAGCAGGACAACGAGGAGAAGGCCCGCGAGGGCTGGGAGCAGGTCAAGCGGGACCTCGCCGCCGAGACGTACAAGCTGTACGTGCTCGACGAGTTCGCCTATCCGATGCACTGGGGCTGGGTCGACGTCGACGAGGTCGTGGAGGTGCTGCGGGGCCGGACCGGGACCCAGCACGTCGTCATCACCGGGCGCAACGCTCCTGAGAAACTGGTCGAGTTCGCCGATCTGGTGACCGACATGTCCAAGGTGAAGCATCCGATGGACGCCGGTCAGAAGGGGCAGAGGGGCATCGAGTGGTGATGTCCCTCGGTTCTGCCTCGGGAGCGTCCGGGTCCAGTTCTGGGTCTGGGTCTGGGTCTGGCTTCGGGTCCGGGTCCGGGTCGGGGTCCGTTCCTCGGCTGGTCGTCGCCGCGCCCGCCTCCGGGAGCGGCAAGACCACCGTGGCCACCGGGCTGATGGCCGCGTTCGCCTCGCGGGGACTCGCCGTGTCCCCGCACAAGGTGGGGCCGGACTACATCGATCCCGGGTACCACTCGCTCGCCAGCGGGCGGGTCGGGCGCAATCTCGACTCCTACATGTGCGGGCCGGACCTGATCGCCCCGCTGTTCGCCCATGGCGCGCGCGGGTGCGATCTCGCCGTGGTCGAGGGGGTGATGGGGCTGTTCGACGGGGCTTCCGGGGAAGGGGAGCTGGCCTCCACCGCCCATGTGGCGAAGTTGCTGCGGGCGCCCGTCGTGCTGGTCGTGGACGCGTCCTCGCAGTCCCGGTCCGTGGCCGCGCTCGTGCACGGGTTCGCCTCCTGGGATGCCGGGGTGCGCATCGGTGGCGTGATTCTCAACAAGGTCGCGTCCGATCGGCACGAGGCGTTGTTGCGGGAGGCGATGGATCAGTCCGGGGTGCCGGTGCTGGGCGCTCTGCGGCGGGCCGAGGAGGTGGGGACGCCGTCCCGGCATCTGGGGCTGGTGCCTGTTGCCGAGCGGCGGGCCGAGGCGGTTGCCGCTGTCGCGGCGATGGGGGCGCGGGTGCGGGACGGGTGTGATCTGGAGGGGTTGTTCGCGTTGGCGCGCAGTGCGGGGGCATTGGGGGGTGGGGCTTGGGACGCGGGTGAGGTGCTGGCTTCCTCGCCCCCGCCGCCCCTTCCCGTCCCGACCCTCGGGGGCTCCGCCCCCGAACCCCCGGATCGGCCTGAACGGCCTCGTCCTCAAACGCCGGACAGGCTGAAGAACGCGCCGGTCGTCGCGGTCGCCGGGGGGTCTGCCTTCACCTTTTCCTATGCCGAACAGGCCGAGTTGCTGGCCGCCGCCGGGGCCGAGGTCGTCACGTTCGATCCGTTGCGGGACGAGCAGTTGCCGGACGGGACCCGTGGGCTGGTCCTCGGGGGCGGGTTTCCCGAGGTGTTCGGGCCTGAGCTGTCCGCCAACGAGCCGCTGCGCAAGGCCGTCGCCGCGCTCGCCGAGAGCGGGGCGCCGATCGCGGCCGAGTGCGCGGGGCTGCTCTATCTCTCCCGTGAACTCGACGGGCTCCCGATGTGCGGGGTCATCGACGCCGAGGCCCGGATGGACGCGCGGCTGACGCTCGGGTACCGCGATGCCGTCGCGGTGTCCGACAGTTCGCTGGCCGAGGCAGGCACCCGGATGCGGGGGCACGAGTTCCACCGGACCGTCGTCGAGCCGGGGGCGGGGTCTGCCGCCGCCTGGGGGATGCGCACTCCGGTACGGCGGCTGGAGGGCTTCGTCCAGCAGGGTGTGCACGCGAGTTATCTGCACACGCACTGGGCGGGCTCACCCGGGGTCGCCCGGCGGTTCGTGGAGAGGTGTGCGGAGGGTTCCGGGAGTGGCGGGAGTGCCGGGGGATCCGGGGGATCCGGGGGATCCGGGGGATGAGAGCGGCTCCCGGCCTTCGGGGAGCGGTCTGCCGGGGCTCACTCCGCGATGCCGACGACCAGCCAGATGAAGGTCACTCCGGCGAGCGTGCACAGCAGGGTGGAGCGGGCCGGGTGTTCGTGGTGGGCCTCGGGGAGGATCTCCGCGGCGGCGAGGTAGAGGAGCGCGCCGCCGAAGAAGCCGAGGTATCCGCCGAGCAGATGCCCGGGAATGGTGAACAGCATCGTCGAGGCGGCACCGATCACCGGGGCCGCGGCGTCCGCGACGAGCATCGCGACCGCCTTGCGCCGGGCGTTCCCGTACAGGGTCGTGATCGTGTACGTGTTGAAGCCGTCCGCGAAGTCATGGGCGATCACCGCGACCGCCACGGCCGCCCCCATCCCGCCGCCCACCTGGAAGGCCGCGCCGATCGCCACGCCGTCCATGGCGCTGTGGCCGACCATCGCGGCGGCGGCGGTCAGGCCCACCTGGGGCGTCCGCCCGTCGTGTTCCCCACCGCCGTGCGAGGCCTGGCGCACGGCCAACAGCCGTTCCACCATGTGGGCCCCGAGGAAACCGGCCACGAACAGCAGCAGCGCGGCCGGGACGCCGAAGATCTCCTCGCCCGCCGCGTCGAGTGCCTCCGGCAGCAGATCGAGGCCGACGACACCCAGCATCAGGCCGCCGGCCAGGCCGAGTACGAGGTGGCGGCGGTCTGTGACGCGTTGCGCCGTCCAGCCGCCGGCCAGCGTCATGAGGAACGCGCCGAGCGCGACGAACACCGCCATACGCCCTTGCTATCCGATCAACCCGCTTTCACGCACGTTCGCCGCACTCCGGATGCCGCCCGGCTTGCACGGCTTCCGGAAGGACCGCCGTCCCTCGTCGTCGGCGTGGGTGCCTCCAGGGGCGTGACGGCCGGCGAAATACTCGGGCTCGTCGAGGACGCCCTGCGGAACGCCGGGCTGTCCGCGCGGTCCGTCGTCGAACTCGCCACCGTCGACACGAAGGCCGGTGAGCCGGGGATTCTCGGTGCGGCCGAGCGGCTCGGGGTGCCCGTGGTGACGTACAGCGCCGAGGAACTGGCACGGGTCGACGTACCGAACCCCTCGGCCGCGCCGCTCGCCGCCGTCGGTACACCCTCGGTCGCCGAGGCCGCGGCCCTCGCCGGTGGCGGTGACCTTCTCGTCCCCAAGCGCACGTCGTCCGCGCGACCGGCGAGGGCGACCTGCGCGGTCGTACGCCGGACCGGGGACGGGCGGTTCCCGGCGGCCGGGCCCGGGGCCGGTACGGACGCCGGAGCCGGGACCGAGCGGCCGGGGTGCCCGAGATGAGTGGGGGCGGGACGGCGACCTGCGGGGCCTGCGGTCGTAGGGTGGCGCAGCGCGGCCACCGTCGGCAGGAGGAGCCCAAGTGAGCCACCACACCCGTCGGGCACGTCGGGCGCCCCGGGCACGTCAGGCGCCTCCGGGACGTCAGGCACGCGTCGGCCCCTGCCCCGCCCGCGGTCGGCGCCCGCCCGGTCGGCCCGCCTTCTCCCCCCACCCCGTTCCGTGTCCCCAGGAGACCTCGTGACCACCCCCGCCCCCGCTCCAGCCCTGCTCCTCGCCGGCCACGGCACCCGGGACGACGCCGGAGCCGAGGCGTTCCGCGACTTCGTACGGGAGGTGGGCCGACGCAACCCCGGCCTGCCCGTGGCGGGCGGATTCATCGGGCTCTCCCCGCCGCCGCTCGGCGACGCGGTGGCCGAGCTGGCCGCGCAGGGCGTACGCCGGTTCGCCACGGTCCCGCTGATGCTCGTGTCCACGGGCCCCGCCGAGGGCGACCTCCCGACCGCGCTCGCCCGTGAGCAGGCACGGTTCCCGGGGACCTCGTACGCGTACGGGCGTCCGCTGGGCCCGCACCCCGCGCTGCTCGCCGTACTGGAGCGGCGGCTCGACGAGGCGCTGGGCGGGTCGGTGCGCACGCCCCAGGACCGGGCCGAGGTGACCGTGCTGCTCGTCGGCCGCGGCTCGACCGACCCGGAGGCCAACGCGGAGGTGCACAAGGCGGCGCGGCTGCTGTGGGAGGGGCGCGGTTACGCGGGTGTGGAGACGGCGTTCGTGTCGCTGGCCGCGCCGGACGTGCCGTCGGGCCTGGACCGCTGTACGAGGCTCGGCGCGCGGCGGATCGTCGTGCTCCCCTACTTCCTGTTCAACGGCACGCTCCCGGAGCGGATCCGGTACCAGAGCGAGGGGTGGGCGACGGCGCATCCGGAGGTCGAGGTGGTTCCCGCCGACGTCATCGGGCCGGTGCCCGAACTGCTCGACCTGGTGATGCAGCGCTACCGGGAGACCCGGCCGGGCGTCGACGGCCACGGACACCACGACGGCGACCTCCACCGCGACCACGCCTCCTCTCATGCGTACTGACAACGGCGGGAGAGACCGGCGGGACGGGAGAAATGGTTCCTCGTCCTGGGGCGCCGGTGGGCACGGGGAGAGTCAGGGTCAGAGTCAGGCGCAGGATCAAGGTCAGGGGCAGGGGAACGGCCATGATCTGCGGCATCACGGGGACGCCGAGGTGCGCGACGACGGCTCGGCGCTCGTCGACCTCGCCGTGAACGTCCGCGCCGGTACTCCCCCGGACTGGCTGCGCGGCCGTATCGCCGAGTCGCTCGCCGGACTGGCCGCCTACCCGGACGGGCGGGCCGCACGGGCCGCGGTGGCGGCGCGGCACGGGCTGCCCGTGGAACGGGTGCTGCTCACGGCCGGGGCCGCCGAGGCCTTCGTGCTGCTCGCCCGTTCGCTGAAGGTCCGTCACCCTGTCGTCGTGCACCCGCAGTTCACCGAGCCGGAGGCGGCGTTGCGGGACGCGGGGCACACGGTCGACCGGGTGCTGCTCCGTCCCGAGGAGGGGTTCCGGCTCGACCCGGCGGCCGTTCCCGAGGACGCGGACCTGGTCGTGATCGGCAACCCGACCAATCCCACATCCGTGCTTCATCCGGCCGGGCTCATCGCCGAACTCGCCTGCCCTGGGCGGACGTTGGTGGTCGACGAAGCGTTCATGGACGCGGTGCCGGACGAACGGGAGGCGCTCGCGGAGCGGACGGACATACCCGGGCTCGTGGTGCTGCGCAGCCTCACGAAGACGTGGGGGCTGGCGGGGTTGCGGATCGGGTACGTGCTCGCGGCGCCCGAGACGATCTGTGAGCTCGAACGGGGGCAGCCGTTGTGGCCGGTGTCCACGCCCGCGCTGGCCGCGGCCGAGGCCTGTATGACGGCGGAGGCGCTCGCCGAGCAGGCGGGGGCGGCTCATCGGGTGGCCACGGATCGGGCGCATCTGGTGGCGGGGCTCAAGGAGTTCGCGTCCGACGGGGTGCGGGTGGCCGAGCCGGCGGAGGGGCCGTTCGTCCTGGTCTCCCTGCCGGGGGCGGGGGCTGTGCGGGAGCGGTTGCGGCGGCTGGGGTTCGCTGTGCGGCGGGGGGATACGTTTCCTGGCCTTGACGGGACGTGGCTGCGGCTGGCGGTACGCGACCGTCCGACGGTCAACCGGTTCTTGCAGGCACTGGACCAGGCGCTGAGCCTGGCCGGCGGGGCGGGGTGGTCGGACTCACGCTCGGACTGACCCGCACGTCCGGGTCGGCGGGACTGATTGCGCCGTTCCCCGCGCCCCTAAGGGGGTGGGGGTGGCCCGCCGTGGACATCGTGCGGCACCGCGGGGGTTGCCCGCGCAGTTCCCCGCGCCCCTAAGGGG
>NZ_JBHXTO010000122.1:0-28538 GCF_042677425.1 Streptomyces sp. NPDC127119
GCCCCTGCTTTTCAGCCCCGCAGGCCCCGCAGGCTGCTTGGGGGCGCGGGGAACTGCGCGGCCCGCCCCCACCGGCCCGCAGCCGAACGCACCCAGCCGCCCTCACCCCCAACCCCTCAGACCGGCGGAGCCCCGCCCCCGAGCCACTCGTACGCCCCGCGAGCCGTGAACTCCCCCTGGCCGCCGCGGAAAAGCAACCCCGCCGTGGCGAACGCGGGATCCCCGGCCTGGGTCACGACATACGGCACGGCGATGCACCGCATCCCCGCGGCCCCCGCCGCCACCACCCCCGGCACCGCGTCCTCCACCACCACACAGCGCCCCGGCGTGACCCCCAGCCGCCGTGCGGCCTCAAGGAAGACGTCCGGCGCGGGCTTGCCGAGAGCGACCTCCTCCGCCGACACGACGACCCGCAGACGCTCGTCCAGCCCCGTGCCCGACAGGATCGCCTCGATGGCCGGCCGCGACGACCCCGAGGCCACCGCCATCGGGACCCCGTCACCGGCCAGCAGTTCCACGAACGCGCGCATCTCCGGGTACACCGGGGTCGACGCACGGGCCAGTTCCAGATAGCGCCGGTTCTTGTCGGCGAGCAGCACGTCGGCCGAGGCGTCGAGCCCGTACCGCTCCTTCCAGAGCGCGATCGTCTCCTGCGTGCTGATACCGACGTACCGCTCGTGGTCGGCCCACGTGAAGTCCGTGACGCCCTGCCCGGCGAGCGTCCGCCGGCCTGCCTCGTAGTAGTTCGGCTCGCTGTCCACGAGGGTGCCGTCGAGATCGAAGATGACCGAGATGCCGTCGAGATCGCTCATGCGACCAGGATGCCAATGATCAGCTCCGGGCCGAACGGCCGATCGACTCCACGAGCGGCAGCACCCGCTGCGGCACCCGTTCCCGCAGCGCCACCTCCGTCCGCGTACGGACGACCCCCGGCAGACTGATCAGCGCCTGGATCACGTCTTCGAGGTGGCCGTTGTCCCGTGCCACGACCCGCGTCAGCAGATCCCCGCCACCGGTGATCGAGAACGCCTCGATGATCTCCGGCACGGCGGCCAGCGCGTCCCCCACGTCGTCGAGATGCCCCTGGGTGACCTCGATGTGCACGAACGCGAGCACCGGGTGGCCCAGTGCGGCGGGGGAGAGCGAGGGGGTCGTCCCGGTGATCACACCGTCCCGCTCCAGCCGGTCGAGCCGCGCCTGCAACGTGCCGCGGGCCACCCCGAGGACACGGGCGTACTCGCGCACGCTGGTGCGCGGCTGCTCCAGGAGCAGCCGGAGGATACGGGTGTCGAGCTCGTCCACGGCCATGGTCCGTTGGTCTCCCTGTGGTCCGGAGTGATCATTCCCGACTGTACCAATGGCCCAGTGGATCAGAAGCCTGTTGAGCCATCGCCCCTCTCCTGCTTAACGTGGGCGTATCGATGGCGTCGTGAAGCGCCGGACGGCAAGGAAGCCGGACCGGACACACGGCGCCATTCCCATGCCTGTGGGCCGTGTCCGCAGGGCCACATGCTCAAGGTGTCGACGCGAAACGGGGGCGGGCAGCCGACGGTGAAGAAGATGTTCATGGCGCCGGACCCGGGCCTGGTACGGCTGCGGCTCTCGCTGCGCGCGGTGCTCGGCATCGGACTCGCGGTGGCCCTGTCGGAGCTCGCCGGACTCTCGCTGCCCGCCTCGATCACCGGGGGCCTCACCGCGCTCCTCGCGCTGTTCACCGTGGGCGACGCGACCGTGCGGGGCCAGGCGGTCACCACCGCCCTGCTGCCCGCCGTCGGCTTCCCCGTGCTCGCCGTCGCGGCCGTCCTGCACGCGGTACCGACCGTCCGCGACGCCGTCTGGCTGGCCGTCGTCCTCGGCGGGGTGTACGCCCGCCGCTGGGGCCCCCGCGGTCATGCGCTCGGCATCTTCGCGTTCATGACCTTCTTCATCACCCAGTTCCTGCACGCCGTCCCGGCCCAGCTTCCCCAGCTGTACGCCGCGATGTCCCTGTCGCTGGCCGCGTCCTCGGCCGTGCGGTTCGGCGCGTGGTGCATCGAGCGGCGCAGTCCGGTCCCGGCCGCGCCCGCGCCGCCCACCGGCCGCGGCCTCGCCCGGCCGACCACCCGCCAGGCCTTCCAGGCGACGGCCGCCTGCGCGTTCGCGATCGCCGCGGGCCAGATCCTGTCGCACGAGCGCTGGTACTGGGCCGTCGGCACCGCCTGGTGGATCTTCGTCAACACGTCCTCGCGCGGCGAAACCCTGGTGCGGGGCTTCCGACGGGTCCTGGGCACGGTCATCGGTATCGCCGTCGGCCTGGTGATCGCCGTTCCGCTGGACGGAGCCGGCGCCCCCACCGCGGGGCTCGTCGCGGTCTGCGTGTTCGGCATCTTCTACGCGGCCGCGGTGTCCTACACGTGGATGATGCTGGCCGTGACGGTGATGGCGGGTCTGCTCTACGGGCTGCTGGGGGTGCTCGATCCGGGGCTGCTCCTGCTGCGTGTGCTGGAGACGGGGGCGGGGGCGCTCGGCGCGGCGCTCGCCGTCCTGCTGGTGCTGCCGGTGACCACGCACGCCACGACCGACGCGTGGATCGAGCGGGCGCTGCACTGCGTCCACGCCTGCACCTCCGAGGCCGCCGCCCGTCTCGCCGGGTCCCCGACCGCCGACCCGGCCCGGTATGTCGCCGAGCTGGAACTGCTGTTGGGCCGGGTGCGGCTCTCGCTGGCCCCGCTGGTCCATCCGCTCGCCCCGCTGCGGGCCCGCAGGACGAGGGCCCGCCAGGTCGTCGAGCTGCTGGACCGGTGCGCACAGGAGGTGCGCGGCCTGGCGTCGATCGCCGCGGACCCCGACGCCTCCCACGACGAGCGGCTCGCCGCCGCCTGCCGGCGGGTGGAGGTCGCGGTGGAGGCCCTGACCGGGCCTGCCGCGGCCCGCGCCGGGATCGATGTGCCCGTTCCCGCGGCGCACCCCGCCGTCGGTGAGCAGGCGCTGACGCATCTGCACGGTCTGGAGCAGGCGCTGAAGGCACTCGCCGAGCCCTTGCGCAGCCGCCCCGTCACCGTCGCCTGACGACGCCCCGACCCCGTACGGGCCTGGCCCCGCCCGCCCGCTCGCTCCACCTCCGGCAGCCCGTACCGGCCGGCGGCCGACCGTTACGACCACCTCGCCTACCGCCGCGCCGGGACCTCGGGCCTGGCCCTGCCCGCCTTCTCCTTCGGGCTGTGGCAGAAGTTCGGCACCGACTACCCCTGCGGGACGCAGCGCGACATCGTGCTGCACGCCTTCGACCGGGGGATCACCCACTTCGACAACGCCAACCGCTACGGCCCGCCGCACCGCGCCGCCGAGAAGTTCTTCGGACAGGTGCTGCGCCGGGATCTCGCCCCCCACCGGACCGAACTGATCCTGTCGACCAAGGCCGGCAACCCGATCGGCCCCGGCCCCTACCAGCGGGGCGGCTCCCGCAAGTCACTGCTGACCCGCTCGACCAGAGCCTGCGCGACCTCGGCACCGACCACGTCGACATCTTCTACAGCCACAGCCCCGACCCCTCCACCCCGCTGGAGGAGACGGTCGGAGCGCTGGTGAGCGCGGTCACCTCGGGGACGGCGCTGTACGCGGGCATCTCCAACTACCCCGCCGAACGGGCCCACGAGACCGCCGTACTGCTGCGCCGGGCCGGAGTGCCGCTGCTCGTCCATCAGCCGCGCTACTCCCTCTTCGACCGGCGCCCCGAACGTGACGGGCTGATCGAACTCGCCGCCCGGGACGGCTTCGGTCTCGTCGTCCACAGCCCCCTGGCCCAGGGGCTGCTCACCGACAAGTACCTCACCGGCGCGGTCCCCACGAGCACCCGGGCCCGCAACAGCTCCTTCCTGTCACCGGACGTCATCGACGACACCTACCGGAAACGGGCAACGGCGCTCAACGAACCGGCCCGCGAACGCGGCCAGTCCCTGGCCCGGCTCGGCCTGCAGTGGGTCCTGCGGCTGCCGCAGGTCACCAGCGCACTGATCGGGGCGAGTTCGACCTGGCAACTCGACCACAACGTACGGGCGCTGGACTTCCCGCCGCTCACCGAGGAGGAACTCGCCCTGCTGGACCAGCACGGCGTCCACGGAACCGCCGTACACGCCTGAACGGCTACACCGCTTGGTCTAGGCCATTCGCTGCTACCGTCGCCCCCAGGAACCCGACAGGAACCGGAGAAGGGCGTGGTCATGACGTGGCACCGAGAGGGGACGCAGTGACGGACGGCGGCGGCGGACGGCAGCGACGGGCGTACATCGGCTCCTTCACGGCGGCGGGAGGCCTGGGCGTGCTCACCGCCGCCGTGGACGGGGACACCGGCGCGCTGACGCTGCTGAGCGCCGTGAACAGCGTCGCCGACCCCTCGTACCTGGCCCTGTCGCCGGGCGGGGACATGCTCTACGCGGTGAGCGAGACGACCCAGGGCGCGGTCGCCGCCTACCGGGTGAAGGGCGACGAGCCGTCCCTGGCCGGCCCGCTGGTACGGGTCGGCGGCAGCGGGCCCACGCATCTGAGCCTCTTCGACGGTCATGTCCTGACCGCCAACTACGGCTCCGGCAGTGTCAGCGCCCTGCCCGTGCGCCACGACGGGAGCCTCGGCGCGGTCTCCGGGGTGCTGCAGCACGAGGGCGCGGGGCCGCACACCCAGCGCCAGCAGGGCCCGCACGCCCACCACGTCCAGCCCGACCCGAGCCGCCGGTGGGCGGTGAGCGTCGACCTCGGTACCGACTCGGTCCGGGTGTGCGCGCTGCGCGACGGCACGCTCGCGCTGCACCGGGAGATCGCGCTGCGGCCCGGTTCGGGGCCCCGCCACCTGGCGTTCCACCCGGACGGCGAGCGCGCGTACGTCCTCAACGAACTGTCGCCGACCGTCACCGCCTGCCGCTGGGACGCCGTCAAGGGCGCGCTCAGGCCGGTGGGGGAGACCTCCGTGCTGGCCGACCTCCCGGACGGCGACGCCTACCCGTCCGGCATCGTCGTGTCACCCGACGGCCGCTTCGTGTGGACCGCCACGCGCGGCCAGGACGTCGTCTCCGTGCTCGTGCCCGGCGCGCCCGACGAGGGCCTGAAACTGGTCGCCACGGTCTCCTGCGGCGGCATCTGGCCGCGCGCCCTGACCCTGGACCCGACGGGCCGCTTCCTGTACGTGGCCAACGAGCGCTCGGGGCATGTCGCGTGGTTCTCGGTGGACCCCGACACGGGTGTTCCGCAGCGCGGCGGGTCGGTCAGGGCGCCCGCGGCGTCCTGCGTGGTGCTCGACTGAGCGATTCCACCGAGGGGCTGTCTAGGGGCCGCTGGAGGGACCCTGAAGGGCTCCCCAGGAGGCTCGGGAACCCCGAAGGGCCCGGCTCCGGAGACGGAGCGGGCCCTTCGGGGTTGGTGCCCTGTGCGGTACCGCCCGGTCGGCGCGTCAGCGGACCGGCGCGCCCTGCGGCTGCGGCGGCGCGATACCGAGCGCCGACGTGTACCTGGCCAGCGCCAGCTTGCCGATCGCCGGGTACGGGCCCAGCGCCTCGGCGGCGGAGCAGCCCGCCTCCTTGGCCGCCTCGTCGAGCAGACCCGGCTCCAGCTCGGGGCCGATCAGATACGGGGCGAGCGCCAGCTGCTGCGAACCGGAGTTGCGCAGCTGCTCGGCGGTGGCCGCGATCGAGCCTTCCTCGTCCAGCGCCGCCGCCATCACGGGCACGGCGAGTCTCGCGGCGAGCAGCATGCCGGTGATCCCGGCCGCCTGCACGGCCTCGTCACCGCCGACGGACGCGAGGATGATGCCGTCCGCGGCGGTCGCCACGGTGAACAGCCTGGCCCGGTCGGCGCGCGCCAGGCCCGCCTCGGACAGGCGCACGTGCAGCGCCTCGGCGAGCAGCGGGTGCGGGCCGAGCACATCCGTCAGGTCGGCCGCGACACGGCTGTCCATGACGGCCTGGCGGACGCGGCGCAGCAGCGCGTTGTCCGGGCCGGCGAGCAGCGGCACGACCACGGCGACGGGCCCGTCGGGCTCCACCACGTCCACGCCGGCCGCGCGGGCCTGCTCGAAGCGCTGAGCACGCTCCTCGGAGGCGTGCGCGAGCACCGTCTGGAGAGTGGGGAACTCGGTGTCGTCCCCGTCGAGGTACCCGATCCTGGCGTCGAGGCCGGGCAGCTCGGAGCGCGCGATGCTCACGACCTCCTCGACGAGGCTGCGGGTGGCGGTGCTGGGCGTGCCCGGCACCGCGAGGACGAGCGCGGGCGCGCCCTCGGGAGCCGCCAACGGTTCCGGCCGGCGGTGCCGACCGGGCTGGCGGGGTCGCGGCATTCGTACTGGCAGGCCGGACGCGGGCCCAGTGGGGGAGCTCATGGCGCCGAATGTTACTGGTTTCCGGGGCTCCCCTGTTCGGGGAGGGTGCAGGTGAGCGGTATCCGTCCGGTTTTGTCTGATGAGTTACGCGCGGAGCGATCTCCCTGGTTATCTGTGGATCACGGAGAGCGATCTTGTGAACGGTTGTCCGGGGCTCCCGCGGCGACCGAGAGGTCCCGTACGACGAGCAGCATGCTGTCGTCGCGCGGCAGCGTGAGCCGGTCGTCGGCGAGCTCGACGGCGATGCCGACGGCCCCGTCGAGGGGGTCGCCCGCGGCCGGTACCTCCCGCACGTGCGGCAGCCGCTCCGCCAGCGCGGCCCGCAGCGGTACGAGCAGGGGGTCGCCCATCCGGAACAGCCCGCCGGTGAGCGCGAGGCGCACCTCGCCCGCCCCCTCGGCCCCGCCGGGCGGCACGTCCGCCTCGGTGGGGCACACAGCGGCGGCCGAGTCGGCGATGTGCCGGGCCGCCGCGGCCAGGATGCCGAGCGCGGCCGGGTCGCCGCCGTCGGCGCAGGTGGCCACCTCGGGCGCGAAGGCCGCCAGCACGGCCGGCCGGTCCGGGCGCGGATAGAGCCGCCCCGGCACGGCCGGGGCGGAACCGAACACCGCCTCCACGCGGGCCAGGAGCGGCGCCGAACCGCCGGGCCGCCCGTCGTAGGCGCGCAGGGCCGCGTCCAGGCCGGCCTGGCCGATCCAGGCCCCGCTGCCGCTGTCGCCGAGCAGATGGCCCCAGCCGTCCGCCCTGCGCCACTCACGCAGGTCCGTGCCGATCGCGATCATCCCCGTACCGGCCGCGACGACCGCGCCCACCCGCTGCCCCAGCGCGCCCGTGTAGGCCGCGACGGCGTCGGCGACCAGCGCCAGCCGCCGCACGCCGAGTTCGCGGGCCAGTGCCGACGGCAGCTCGGCGCGCAGCGAGTCGCCCAAGGTGGTGAGACCGGCCGCGCCGACGGTGACGGCCCGGAGCGTGCCGACCCCGGTGTCGGCCATCAACTGCCGTGCCATCGGCAGCAGGTGCCCGAGCAGATGTCCG
The DNA here is from genome assembly GCF_042677425.1 of Streptomyces sp. NPDC127119. Taxonomy (NCBI): domain Bacteria; kingdom Bacillati; phylum Actinomycetota; class Actinomycetes; order Kitasatosporales; family Streptomycetaceae; genus Streptomyces; species Streptomyces sp. NPDC127119. The sequence goes on from NZ_JBHXTO010000122.1 coordinate 7,379, forward strand.
GCGTCGATGCCGCGTGGCCCGGTGCGCACCGGCTCCCCGGACGTCAGGGGAGCCGTGATCCGCCCCCCGTCGACGGCCAGGACGACCCGCATCCCCGACCCGCCGGAGTCCACCCCCAGCACACCGGACCCACCGCCCGTCCCACCGCTCGACCCGCCACCCGCCCCGCCGCCGGGACCGGTCACGGCAGCCGCCAATCCACCGGTGCGCCGCCCTGGCGGGTCAGCAGGTCGTTGGCCCGGCTGAAGGGCCGCGAGCCGAAGAAGCCGCGGTCCGCCGACATCGGCGACGGATGCGCGGACTCCACCGAAGGGAGGTCGCCGAGGAGGGGGCGGGCGTTGCGGGCGTCGCGGCCCCACAGGATCGACACCAGCGGTCTTCCCCGTGCGGCCAGGGCCCGGATCGCCTGTTCGGTGACCTCTTCCCAGCCCTTGCCGCGGTGTGCGGCCGGTTTGCGCGGGGCCGTGGTGAGCGCCCTGTTGAGCAACAGCACACCCTGCTGGGTCCAGGGGGTCAGATCGCCGTTCGACGGCGGGGGCAGGCCCAGGTCGGTGCTCAGTTCCCGGTAGATGTTGATGAGGCTGCCGGGCAGCGGCCGCACCTCGGGTGCGACCGAGAACGACAGCCCCACGGCGTGTCCCGGAGTCGGATAGGGGTCCTGGCCGACGATCAGGACCCGGACGTCGTCGAAGGGCTGTTGGAAGGCGCGGAGCACGTTCGAACCAGCGGGTAGGTAGGTGCGTCCCGCGGCGATCTCCGCGCGCAGGAAGTCCCCCATCTCCGTGATCCGTCCGGCCACCGGTTCGAGGGCTTTGGCCCAGCCGGGTTCGACAATCTCATGCAACGGTCGTGGTGCCACGGCGTCACCCTACTGCCGTACACGGGCCGTCGATCAACCCGAGGCCGCCGCATGCCCCGCGGTGACATGTGCGGTGCCACCGAAGGGTGTTGACGCCCCGCCGGGTGTCACGGCTCGGGCGACCGCCACCGGCCGGCCGTGCCGCGGACACCGGCCCCGCCGCCGACACCGGCCGTGTGCGGGGGCTCAATCGATCACCGCGGCCCGTACGCAGAGCACGTCCGGCAGGTGGGACGCCAGTTGCTGCCAGGTGTCGCCGTCGTCCGCCGAGGCGAACACCTCTCCGTTGCGGTTGCCGAAGTACACGCCCGCCGGGTCCGCGCCGTCCGTGCACAGGGCGTCCCGCAGCACCGTGCCGTAGTGGTCCTCCTGCGGCAGCCCCGCCGTCAGCGGCTCCCAGCTCCTGCCCGCGTCCGCCGTGCGGAAGACACGGCATCGGCGGTCCGCCGGGACCCGGTCGGAGTCGGCGTTGATGGGGAACACGTACGCGGTCTCGCCGCGGTGTGGGTGCGCCGCCGCGGCGAAGCCGAACGTGGACGGCAGCCCCTCACCGATGTCCGTCCAGTGCGCCCCGGCGTCGTCGCTGCGGTACACACCCCAGTGGTTCTGCAGATAGAGCCGGTCGGCCGTGGCCGCGTCCTGTGTGACCTTGTGGACGCACTGGCCGAACTCCGGGTCCGGATCGGGCAGGAACACCGCCGAGACCCCGGAGTTGGACGGCGTCCAGCTCTCCCCGCCGTCCTTCGTACGGAAGACACCGGCCGTGGACACGGCGACCGTCACCGCCCGCGGATCACGGGCGTCGGTCAGGATCGTGTGCAGGCCCTCACCGCCGCCGCCCGGCACCCACCGTGAACGGGTGGGGTGCTCCCAGAGCGGGCGGACGAGCTCGAAGGACTCGCCGCGGTCCGTCGAGCGGTACAGCGCGGCGGGTTCCGTACCCGCGTACACCACGTCCGGCTCGGCCGCCGCCGGGTGCAGTTGCCAGACCCGCTCCAGCGAGGCACCCGTGTCCTGGGGGAACTTGACGGCCGCCTTGGCCGGTTCGGTCCAGGTGCGCCCCAGGTCGTCGGAGTGGAACACCGACGGGCCCCAGTGCGCGCTGTCGCCTCCCACGAGAAGTCTCGGCACGTCACGACGGGTGTCGATCGCGACCGAGTAGACCGCCTGGGCGTTGAAGTACGGGCTGTCGTCGAACTCCCACGCGCCACCCCGCCGCCGCCCGACGAACAGTCCTTTGCGCGTGCCAACCGTGAGTAGAACCTCGGTCATGCCGATCCACCTCCGGACGTCGTTGTCTCAGATGTCGGCCAGTCTGCACCCCACCACTGACAGTCACCCCCGGACGGCATATCGGTGCAGGTCAGGGCGATTCCCAGCGGAGATCACCGGTGACTTCGCGACGCGCCGGGGATGTGGGGCAGGTCTCGTGAGCAACCGGGCCGCCGCTCGCGTATGGGAGGGGGTCCTGTGTGCGCGTGTGGAGAGGGGCCCCGATGGCGGCTTTGCGTGGTCCGAGGGCGTTGCTGTGGCGATGGTGGCCCAATCCGCTGCGGCGGCGCAGCGACAGGATCGAGGCCTGGACCATGCTCGCCGTCGGGCTGCTGGCCGTGCTCGTCGGAACGCTCGGGGGCCTGTGGGCGACGCGGTCGGTCGAGCTGAATCTCGCGCGGGAGCGGGCCGAGTGGCGTCCCGTGACCGCGGTGCTCACCGAGCGCGCGCCGGGGACGGCCTCCGGTTCCGAACAGGTGTGGGCCGAGGTCCGCTGGCCCGCCGCGGACGGGCCCGCCCACCGGGGGCAGACCCGGGTCGAGCCGGGCAGCGCGGCGGGGACCCCGGTCACCGTGTGGACCGATCTCCAGGGGCGTATGGTCACCCGGCCCGCCACGGAGGCCCAGGCGAGCCTGCGGGCGGGACTGATCGGGGTCCTGGTGGGCACGACCGCGGCGCTCGTGCCGCTCGCGGGCGGACGGCTGGTCGCGGAGCGCCTGCAGCGGCAGCGGCTCGACCAGTGGGACACGGAGTGGGAGCGGGTCGGCCCCCAGTGGAGGTGGAAAACCGGCTGAGGCCGCGCCGGCTGTCACAGATCCGGACCCTGCCCGGTCAGCATGGTGAAGCACGTCCGATTCCGACGGACGAAACCGGAAGGGTCTCACCATGAAGTTCGTAGTGATCGGCGGTACCGGCCTCATCGGGTCGAAGCTCGTGGACAGGCTCCGCGCGGACGGCCACGACGTCCTCCCGGCCTCCCCGAACACCGGCGTCAACAGCATCACCGGAGAGGGACTCGACGAGGCGCTGAAGGGCGCGGAGGTCGTCGTCGACGTGTCGAACTCGCCCTCCTTCGAGGACAGCGCGGTACTGGAGTTCTTCCGCATGTCCACGGGCAACCTCGTGACGGCCGAGGCCGCGGCGGGCGTGGGACACCATGTCGCCCTGTCGGTCGTGGGCAGCGACGCGCTGCCCGCCTCGGGCTACCTGCGCGCCAAGGTCGCCCAGGAGGAGCTGATCAAGGAGTCCGGGATCCCGTACTCCATCGTGCGGGCCACGCAGTTCTTCGAGTTCGTGAAGGGCATCGCGGCCGGGTCCACCGAGGGCGACACCGTCCGGCTGCCTTCCTCGCTGCTCCAGCCCCTCGCGTCCGACGACGTGGTCGCGGCGGTCGCCCGGGTCGCCGTGGCGGCTCCCCTGAACGGCACCACCGAGGTGGCGGGCCCGGAGGAGCTGCACCTCGACGCGTTCGTCCGTACGGGTCTGGCGGCAGAGAAGGACCCGCGCGAGGTCGTCACCGACGAGTCCGTCGGCTACTTCGGCGCGAACCCCCAGGGACGCGAACTGCTGCCCGGCCCCGGGGCCCATCTCGCCGAGACCCGCTTCGCGGACTGGCTCGACAGCCGGCGGTAGTCCCCGACCGGCCACGGACCCGGGGTCGCGGATTCCGAAGGACCCCGGGTGGCGGGCCCGTCAGACCGAACGGTGGTACTGGTCCGGAACGTGCACGGAGTCCCCGAGTTCGCGGGCCGCGTGCCGGGCCCACGAGGGGTTGCGCAGCAGTTCCCGGCCGAGCAGCACGGCGTCCGCCTCGCCGTTCGCGAGAATCTTCTCGGCCTGCTCCACCTCGGTGATGAGACCGACGGCGGCGACGGCCATGGAGGTCTCGTCCTTGATGCGGGCGGCGAAGGGGACCTGGTAGCCGGGCCCGACGGGGATGCGTACACCGGCCGCGTTGCCGCCCGTGGACACGTCGACCAGGTCGACACCGTGGGCGGTCAGGTCGGCGGCGAGACGGACCGTGTCGTCGGCCGTCCAGCCGTTCTCCTCCAGCCAGTCGGTGGCCGAGATACGGAAGAACAGCGGCTTGTCGTCGGGCCACACCTCGCGCACGGCGTCGACGACCTCCAGGGCGAAGCGCACCCGGTTCTCGTACGAGCCGCCGTACGCGTCCGTGCGCCGGTTGGAGTGCGGGGAGAGGAACTCGCCGATCAGGTAGCCGTGCGCGCCGTGCACCTCGGCGATCTCGAAACCGGCGTCCAGCGCCCGCCGTGCGGCGTCGGCGAACTGGCCGACGACCTCGCGGATCCCGTCCACCGTCAACTCGGTCGGCACGGGGTGGTTCTCGTCGAAGGCGAGCGGGCTCGGTGCGACCGCCTGCCAGCCGTGCGCGTCGGGTCCGACCGGCGCGCCGCCCGTCCAGGGGCGGTCCGTGGAGGCCTTGCGGCCGGCGTGCGCGAGCTGGATCGCCGGGACCGTGCCCTGCGACACCAGGAAGCGCGTGATCCGCCGGAACGCCTCGACCTGGGTGTCGTTCCAGATGCCCAGGTCGTACGGCGAGATCCGGCCCTCGGCGCTGACCGCGGTGGCCTCGACGATGATCAGGCCCGTCCCGCCGGCGGCGCGCGCCCCGTAGTGCTGGAGGTGCCAGTCGTTCGGCGCGCCCACCTCGGGGCCCTCCGGCGCGGCCGAGTACTGGCACATCGGCGGCATCCAGACCCGGTTCGGGACGGTCAGCTCGCGCAGGGTGTAGGGCTCGAAGAGCGCGCTCACGGCGGACTCCAATCATGGCGGGGCGGGGTGGTCGACTCGTACGATAAGCATCGTACTACGGTGGATGTCAAACTACGAGAGTTCTCGTACAATGGGGAACTCCGGGGAGACCTCCGGACCCGACGTACTGGAGCCGCCGTGACGATCGCCGCCCCGACCGGCAGCAGCCGCGATCTGCCGCACCCGCAGCGGGCGGAGATCCGGCTGGAGGCCGTGCTGCACGCGCTGTCCGACCCGCTGCGGCTGCAGGTCGTGCGGGAGCTCGCCGCCGACGGCGACGAGCTCTCCTGTTCGCACTTCGACCTGCCCGTCACCAAGTCCACGACCACGCACCACTTCCGGGTGCTGCGCGAGGCCGGGGTGATCCGGCAGATCTACCGGGGCACCGCCAAGATGAACGGGCTGCGCCGGGACGACCTAGACGGTCTCTTCCCGGGACTTCTCGACAGCGTCCTCGCCGCGGCCGCCCGTCAGGCCGTCCGGCTCGGGGGCCGCTGAACCGCCCTGCGCGGGAATCCCGGGTACCTCCGGACCACCCGCCTCTGTACCACGCGCCTCCGAACCGTCGACCTCTGAACCGTCCACCTGTGAACCGCCCTTCGGGCCGAGGTGGTTGAAGAGGAGGTTCAGTGCGATCGCCGTGAGGCAGCCCGCGCTGATCCCGCTGTTCATCACCGTCTGGAACCAGTCCGGGAACTTCTCGTACACCGTTGGTACGCCGACCGGCAGCATGCCCACGGCCACCGAGACGGCCACGACCGTCAGGTTGTCGTTGCCCTTGAAGTCCACCTGGGCCAGGGTCCGCAGGCCGCTCGCGGCGACCGTGCCGAACATGACCAGACCGGCGCCGCCGAGCACCGGAGCCGGTATCGCCGCGACCACCGCGCCCAGCTTGGGCAGCAGGCCGAGCAGGACGAGGATGCCGCCCGCGACGGCCACGACCCAGCGGCTGCGGACCCGTGTCATGCCGACGAGGCCGACGTTCTGCGCGTACGCCGTGTACGGGAAGGTGTTGAACACACCGCCCAGGACCGTGGACAGGCCGTCCGCGCGCAGCCCGTCGGCCAGCGTCCGGGGCTCGATCCTGCGGTCCGTCATCTCGCCCACCGCGATGAAGTCACCCGTCGTCTCGGTCATCGTCACCAGCGCCACGACCAGCATCGACGCGATCGCCGACGCCTCGAAGGCGGGGGCGCCGAAGTGAAACGGCGTGCTGATACCGAGCCAGTGCGCGTCCCCGACCCCGCCGAAGTCCGTGAAGCCGAACGGGACCGCGACCGCGAGACCCACGACGATGCCGATCAGTACCGCGATCCGGCTCAGGAACGCCGGCGCGAACCGCTGTACGCCGAGCACCACCGCGAGCACGAAGGCGGCCAGCGCCAGGTTCTCCGGCTCACCGAAGTCCGCCGAACCCGCTCCGCCCGCCGCCCAGTTGCCGGCCACCGGCAGCAGCGAGAGCCCGATGATCAGGATCACCGTGCCCGTGACGAGCGGTGGGAAGAACCGCAGCAGCTTCCCGAAGACCGGCGCCAGCAGCATGATCGCTAGACCTGCGACGATCACCGAGCCGTAGATCGCGGGCAGTCCGCCGCCGCCCGTCCCGATCAGCACCATCGGCGACACGGCCGCGAAGGTGCACCCCTGCATGATCGGCAGCCGCACCCCGAACCGCCAGAAGCCGACGCACTGGATGAGCGTCGCGATGCCGCACACCAGCAGGTCCGCGGTGATCAGGTACGCGAGGTCCGCGGGCGACAGCTTCATCGCGCTGCCGACGATCAGGGGGACGGCCACGGCGCCCGCGTACATCGCGAGGACGTGCTGGAGGCCGAACGCGGCGAGTTTGTGGACGGGTGGGATCTCGTCCACCGGGTGCACGGGGTGCACCTGCCGTGCGGGCTCCGGAACGGGGGATGTCATGGGCATGACTCCTGGAGTGGCGGGGAGGGGGGCTGTCCGTGACCGTACGGGGGTTAAACAGAATGTTGATTTCAGGGGTGTTGCCGGTTGGTGTCCTGCCCGGAGGGGTTGTTCGTCGCCTGCGGGCCGGTGGGGGTCGGCCGCGCCGTTCCCCGCGCTCCTAAAGGGGCTGGGCCGCATCCATCAGTGCCTGCCAGTCGGGGAGTTTGACCACGTGCCTGCCCAGGGACGCACCCAGGGCCGCCTCCGCCCGTTCGATGGACTGCCAGCCCGACCAGTCCACCGGACGCAGGCCCTCGGCCCGCAGGGCGGCGAGCGGGTCGGACGGGATCTCACGCTGTACGAGGGCGGGGGCGTCCTCCAGGAGCGAGGTCACTGTCTCCTTCGCGCAGGGGCGGTTCGTGCCGATGACGCCCGTCGGGCCGCGCTTGATCCAGCCGGCCACGTACTCCCCGGGCGCGACCGAGCCCGCCCGCAGGACGCGGCCCGCGAGATGCGGGACCGTGCCGCGGTCCGCGTCGAACGGCAGGCCCTCCAGCGGAACCCCGCGGTAGCCGACCGAGCGCAGGACCAACTGGGCCTCGATGTCCTCGTACCGCCCCGTGCCCGTCACGCCGCCGAGGCCGTCCGGGACGGTCCGTTCGAAGCGGACCCGGCCCACGCGCCCGTCGCCGTCCGGGAGCAGCGCGACCGGCCGCAGGAAGAAGCGGAGCCGGATCCGCCGGGAGCCGACGGCCCGCGGACGCTCGGCCCACCCGCGCAGCACCTCGACGTTGCGTCGCTGCGCGGCGGGCAGGGCGGACGGATCCAGGTACGCCGGATCGAGCGCCAGCTCCGCCGGATCCACGAAGACCTCGGTGTCCGGCAGGCCGCCCAGTTCCCGCAGTTCCTTGGTGGTGAAGCGGGCCTGCGATGGGCCGCGCCGGCCCACCATCTGGATCTCCCGCACCTGGCTGGCGGACAGCGCGTCGAGTGCCGCCTGGGGCATGTCGGTCGGGCTCAGTTCCGCGGCGCCGCGGGCCAGGATGCGGGTCACGTCCACCGCCACGTTCCCCACGCCGATGACGACCGCCGCCCGCGCGCCGGCCACGAAACCGCCGGCCCCGAACCTGTCGGTCACGACGTCCGGGTGCGCGCTGTACCAGGACACGAAGTCGGTCGCCGACCAGCTGCCCGGCAGCTCCTCGCCCGGCACGCCGAGATGCCGGTCGGTGGCGGCGCCCACGCAGTACACGACCGCGTGGTAGAAGTCCCGGAGCCGGGTGGCGGGCAGTCCCTCCGGGCCGATCCGGACTCCGCCGAGGAACCGCACCCGCTCGTGTTCCAGGACCGTACGCAGCGTGCCCTGCAACGACTTGATCTTCTCGTGGTCGGGCGCCACGCCGTAGCGCACCAGGCCGTACGGGCACGGCAGCCGGTCCAGCACATCGACCCGGATCCCGGGCACCAGCTCCTGCTGGACGAGACCCTGCGCGGCGTACACCCCACTCGGCCCCGAACCGACGACGGCGACCTGCAGCACGGCACAACCCCTTCCCCGAGGAGAACGAGAAGCTCGCTGGCGCTTCCAGCATCGCATCGCACCGCGCGTCGGGGGAGGGGCGGGAACGGGCCGGGATGCGGTCGGAAGGCGGCCGGGGCGAGGCGCTGCGCCGACCGTGTGCCGCGCGGACCCCTCGCGCGTGCCTGGCCGCAATGAATGTGATCATGCGGTTACGTTGAGTATGTGCTGGAAACATCCTTTCTTAATCTTTCTGATCGTGATGAGCCGGACGGGGCGGTGTCCGTACGGCGCGCCTGGGAAGTGCGGGAGAACGACACCGCCACGACGTGGTGCAACGTCCGGCTGAGTTTCGCCGACGGCGCCGGTGTCGACCTGCTCGCGGCGGTGTGCGAGGGCGGCGTCGCCGTCGAGGACGTACGGGCCCGGCCCGCGCTCTCCCTCGACGACCTGGCCGTGCTCGCCGACTGGATCGAGGGGCCGCTTCTTGAGGCGTGCGGGGGCGCGCCCGTGGTGGCGGGCGCCGTGGGTGGTGACGGGAGCCCCGAAAAGCGGCACGCGCGCCCTGCGCTGCCGCGCGGTGTCGAGAGCCGCCGCCTGGTCGCCGGGGAGTATCTGGCGGCCCAGCGGGCGGGGCGGGATCCGGTGCTCGCGGTGATGTCCGCGACGGGGTACAGCCGGCGGCGGTCGCTCAGGTTGATCGCGGGGGCGCGGGATGCGGGGCTTTTGGCGCCGCGGCATGTTCGACGCTGACGCCATCTGGTTCGGGCGGCGTCCGAGGAGGGGCGGTTGCTTGTCGCCCGGGTGCGGGTGCGTCGTGGCTGGGCGCGCAGTTCCCCGCGCCCCTTGAGGGGCGCCCCTGCGGGGCTGCCCCTCCTGCGGGGCGGGCGTGTCACATCTCGCGCATCCTGCTGATCTCGCTCGTCTGTTGGGCGATCACGTCGTCGGCCATTTCGCCTATCTGGATGTTGTTGCCCTGGGAGAGGACGTCCGTCGCCATGGTGATCGCGCCGTTGTGATGGGTGATCATCAGTGTCAGGAAGAGTTCGTCGAACGCCTTGCCCTTCGCCGCGCGCAGCGTCTTGAGCTGCGCCTCGGTCGCCATGCCGGGCATCACGTCGTGGTGGTGCTCCCCGGACCCCTTGGCGTCCTTCTTGTCGCCGCCGTGGTTCTTGAGCCAGGCCTTCATCGTCTCGACCTCCGGGCCCTGTGAGGCGGCGATCCGTTCGGCGAGGCGTTTCACCGGCGTCGACGAGGCCTGCTTCGGGGCGAGTTCGGTCATCACGATGGCCTGGGTGTGATGCTCGATCATCATCCGGGCGTAGTCGAAGTCCGCGGAGTTGGGGGTGTCGTCATCGGAGCGCTGCTTCGCGGCGTCCGCGGCGGAGAGCGTCTCGGCGGCCTCGCCCGGCTTGCCCGGCGCGATCACCGAAGGGCCCGTGTCCGGCGCTGACTTGGCCTCGTCGTCGGAGCCCGTGCAGCCGCCGAGTGCGAGAACGGCGGCCGTCACGGACGCCGTGATCAGACGGCGGGACGTACGGCGAGCGAGCACAGTGACCTCCTGTGGCACATGAATCGGCAGACATCTGACGAGTACGGACACCTTGTGAGTGTCGATGACCGTCCTAGCACGCTTCCGCGCGCCAATGATCAAAAACATTCATTACGAATGCGTTGCCACCTGTTGATCTGTGCATGATGAAGACGATACTGCGGTGGTACCTGAACCGTTCGACTGCGAACGGCTACAAGGGAGGACGCAGTGACCCTGTTGAACAATCACCGAACGCGGCGCAGACGTCTGGGAGTTGCCGCCACCGCGGCCGGCCTGCTGGCCGCCCTGCTCACGGCAGGACCCGCGGTCGCGACCCCCGACCCCGGGGACGCTCCGGTGACTTCGGAGAAGGTCTCCAAGAGCGAGGCGGCCGAGGCGCGAGCGGCGATCGCGAGCGGCGAGATACCCGGGCAGGACGAGATCGTCCACTCGGACAACATCCAGCACCTCGCGAACATCCCCAAGGACGCGTTGCCCGGCACCAACTCGGACCTCGCCTTCCAGGGCAAGTACGCGTTCGCCGGCAACTACGACGGCTTCCGCATCTTCGACATCAGCAACCCGAAGGCCCCGAAGACGGTCTCCCAGGTGCTCTGCCCGGGTTCGCAGAACGACATCACCGTCTCCGGCGACCTGCTCTTCCTGTCGACGGACTCCTCGCGCAGCGACAACTCCTGCAGCAGCACCACGCAGCCCGCGACCGAGAAGTCCTCCTGGGAGGGCATGAAGGTCTTCGACATCAGCGACAAGAAGAACCCGAAGTACGTCGCCGCCGTCGAGACCGCCTGCGGCTCCCACACCCACACGCTGGTGCCGGAGCGCAAGAACGTCTACATCTACGTGTCCTCGTACTCGCCGAGCGCCACGTTCCCCGACTGCCAGCCGCCGCACGACGGCATCTCGATCATCAAGGTGCCGCGCAAGGCGCCCGAGAAGGCCGCGGTCGTCAACTTCCCCGTCCTGTTCCCCGGTGAGGGCCCGGACGGCGGCGGCAACCCCGGTGGCCCGACCAACCCGGGTGTCTCCAAGACCACCGGCTGCCACGACATCACCGTGCTGCCCTCCAAGGACCTCGCCGCGGGCGCCTGCATGGGTGACGGCATCCTGTTCTCCATCAAGGACCCGGAGAACCCGAAGATCATCGACCAGGTCCAGGACAACGTGAACTTCGCGTTCTGGCACTCGGCGAGCTTCAACCAGAAGGCCAACAAGGTCGTCTTCACGGACGAGCTGGGCGGCGGCGGTGCGGCCACCTGCAACGAGACCGTGGGCCCGAACCGCGGCGCGGACGGCATCTACGACATCGTCGGCAAGGGCGACAAGCGCAAGCTCGTCTTCAAGAGCTACTTCAAGATCCCGCGCCACCAGGCCGACACCGAGAACTGTGTCGCCCACAACGGCTCGCTGATCCCGGTCAAGGGCAAGGACATCATGGTCCAGGCCTGGTACCAGGGCGGTATCTCCGTCTGGGACTTCACGAACTCCTCGAAGCCCAAGGAGATCGCCTTCTTCGAGCGCGGTCCGCTGAGCACCACCACCATGGTGACCGGCGGCTCCTGGTCCGCGTACTACTACAACGGCTACATCTACTCGAACGACATCGCCAAGGGCTTCGACGTTCTGAAGATCGATGACCGTCGTACGGACCCGGCGAAGAAGAACCGGCTGGACGAGCTGAACGTCCAGACGCAGCCGGACTACTTCGACTGACCGGCCGCGTCCGTCTCCTGGTTCGCCACGCCACCGTGACCGCGACCTTCTTCCGGCTCGCGGCTCCCGGGAGCGAAGAACCGTGAGAGATCCTCGGGATACGTCCCGCCGGGTGCTTCGGCGCCCGGCGGGGCACCCCGCTCCCACTCCAGCCCGTACCGCCTGAACAACTCGGCCCGCAGCACCGGCACCGGCATCGGGACCCCGGGCACCAGGGCCGCGTACACCGCGCCCATCAGCAGCGCCCGCAGCATCGGGTAGTCGGCGGCCGTGTCCGGTGAGCCGTAGCGGGACATGGTGTCGCTCAGCAGCTCGGCCAGCCGGCGCTGCTCAGGACACTGCTTGAACCCCTCGCCCTGCAGGATGCCCGCCATGTGCTGGCGCATCACGACCGGATGGTCCCGGGCGAGGCCCAGAATCGCGTCGATGGCCCGTGCCATCCGCTCCTGCCCGTCCTCGGTGCGCGGCTCGCGCTCCAGCGCCTCGTCCAGCGTGCGGTGCATCAGCCGGTGCACGGCGGACTGGACGAGCAGGCGCTTTCCGGGGAAGTAGTACGAGACGAGACCCCGGGCGGAGCCCGCGCGGTCCGCGATGTCGCCCAGCGTCGTGGCGTCGTATCCGCGCTCGCCCACGAGCTCCAGAGCCGCCTGCAGAAGCCTCTCGCGGGAACGTCGCCGCAACTCTTCATTGACCGATGCGCTGCGAGGGGACATCCTATGTACTCCTGCGTTGACTGGCTGCCAGCCAACTATACTCAGCGCGTCCGGGCCGGTCCCCTCGGGGATCACTTCCGGGCTGCCGTCCGTCCGGGGCGACGCGGGGGATCGTCCCGGGCGGTCGGTAAGGAACCGGCGTGCCCCCCCCGTGCGGCGGCTGCCAGGGGGCCGGCCCGCCGTTCGGCGCTGTCGCCGAGCCTTCGTCCGCTGCTTACAGTGGGCAGGAGTGCCGAGGAGGCGTACACCCATGGATCAAGAGCAGATCCTTGCGAGGATCACGGCGATGGTCGACGACGAACGCGTACTCCGGGACGCCCTCGCGTCCGGGAAGATCGACAGCGCGACCGAACACGAGCGGCTCGGCCGGCTGGAGCGCGACCTCGACCAGTGCTGGGACCTGCTGCGGCAGCGGCGCGCGAAGTCCGAGTTCGGAGAGAACCCGGACGACGCGCGCGTACGGCCGTCCTCGCAGGTCGAGGGCTATCAGAGCTGAGGAACGGCCCGAGGGCCGGTGCGGCGCCGACGGCGATCAGGTGCGGATCAGGTCCAGCACCGGCCGCAGACCGTTCGGCCGGTCGGTCACCGGCAGATGGTCGACGAAGTGCACCCCGCATCCCAGGGCCGCCGCGCCGCCGTCCGCCTGCCGGTCGTCCCCGACCATGAGCGTGTCGCGCGGATCGGCGCCGAGCGCGTCGCAGGCGGTCGCAAACAGCCGGGCGTCCGGCTTCTGGACGCCGTGCTCGTACGACAGGACGTAGGCGCCCACGTACGCGTCGAGGCCGTGCTCGCGGAACACGGGCCGCAGATCCCAGCCGATGTTGCTGACCACCCCGATCGCGACCCCGCGGTCGCGCAACGTGTGCAGTACGTCGATCGCGTCGGCGTACGGACGCCAGGCCGCCGGGCTCATGTGCCGGTCGTACAGCGCGTCGTACAGCTCCGCGGCGGGCAGCGCCACCTGGCGGCTGGCTCCCGTGTACGCGGCCCGGTGCGCCTCGGCGCTCTCGTCGCGGATGCCCCACAGCGCGGTCAGCTCGGCCGGCACCGGCCCCCTGTGCGGCGCCCCGCCGGGCAGCGCGCCCGCCGCCTCCAGTTCCTTCGCGGTCCGGAGCAACTCCTGCTCCGGCAGCGCCGTCCCGGCCTCGGCCAGTACGGTGCGCAGCCAGTTCTCGGTGGATTCGATACGGAAGAGGGTCCCGGAGAAGTCGAACAACACGGCAGCCATGCGGGGGAAGTTACCCACACCGCGGTCCGGATATGTCCTCCCGTACTCCTCCGCCCCAGGTCAGAGCGGTGCCGTCGTCAGGGTCTGCGGCCCCGGAAGGTGCGGCGCAGGTCGTTCACCCAGGCGTCGGGGTTCTCCCACGGGATGAAGTGACCTCCGTGGTCATGAGCGTTGACGTTGACGTGGTTGAACCAGGCGGCCTGCGGGCCGGTCTCGAACGCCCGGACGCGTTCCTCGGCGGTGTGGACGCCGGGCGGGTTCTCGTAGGTGACGAAGGTCAGGCCGACCGGGGCCTCCACCACCGGGGTGCGGTCGTGGGCGGGGGCCCACGGGTGCCGGTTGGCGTTGGCGTAGTAACGCATCGACGTGGCGATGGAGTTGTTCACCCAGTAGATCGTCGCGTGGGTGAGCAGGTCGTCCCTGGTGAAGACGGACTCGACGTCGCCGCCGTTGTCGCTCCAGGAGTTCCAGCGCTCCAGCAGCCAGGCGAGCAGCCCGGCGGGCGAGTCGCTCAGCCCGTGGGCCAGGGTGGCGCCGTCGAGCATGTGCACGGTGAGGTGGGACGCCGAGCGGTGGTCCAGCTCGACGAGGCGGGCGCGGACCTCGGCGGGCTGGTCGTCGGTGAGGGGCCGGTTCCGGGCGAAGTCCCAGGCGCGGGGGCCGGTGAAGAAGTCCAGCGGCAGCCCGGAGCCGATGTGGATGCCGTACAGCTCGTCGGCGTACTTGTGGCCGAGCTGGCTGGTGACGATCCCGCCGATGTCACAGCCCCCGGCGGCGTACTTCTCGTAGCCCAGGGTCTCGGTCATCAGGGTGTGCCAGAGGTCGGAGACCTTCCAGAAGTTGACGTCCGGAAAGCCCGTGAGCGGGCCCGGGAAACCGAAGCCGGGCAGGGACGGCACGATGACGTCGAACGCGTCTGCGGGGTCACCGCCGGACGCGGCCGGGTCGGCGAGCGGGCCGATCACCTTCGACCAGTGCCAGAACGTCCACGGCCAGCCGTGGGTGAGGATCAGCGGGACCGGGCGGGGGCCGCGGCCCGGCTTGCGCATGAAGTGCACCGGGACACCGGCGACGTCCACGCGGTAGTGCTCGTGGACGTTGATGGCGGCCTCGGCCCTGCGCCAGTCGTAGCCGTCCCGCCAGTGGGCGACCAGCTCACCGAGGTAGCCGGCCGGGACGCCGTACGACCAGTCCTCGTTCCCCTCGTCCAACGGCGGACGGGTCGACGCGAGACGGGCGCGCAGGTCGTCGAGCACCTCGTCGGACACGTGGATCGGGGTGGGCTCCAGGGGGAAGGTGCGTGCAGTGGTCATGGCATGGGTCCTATGGGTCGGGCCGCTCGCCGCGCTGCCGGTGCGCCTCTACTCCGCGGGCGGCAGCGGGCCGAGGACCGGGTTGGTCAGGTGCTGGTAGATGATCGAGGTGCGGAAGGCGATGATCTCCCGGCGGTTGGTGAACTGGTCCAGGAGAAAGGCGTGCAGGTGGTCGATGTCCTGGGCCGTGACATGGACGAGGAAGTCGTCGCTCCCGGTCATCGTGTACACGGAGACCACCTCCGGCAGCCGCGTCACCGACTGCTCGAACGAGGTGACGACGTCCCGGCGCAGAGGGCGTACCTGGGTGAACA
The DNA here is from genome assembly GCF_042677425.1 of Streptomyces sp. NPDC127119. Classification (NCBI taxonomy): domain Bacteria; kingdom Bacillati; phylum Actinomycetota; class Actinomycetes; order Kitasatosporales; family Streptomycetaceae; genus Streptomyces; species Streptomyces sp. NPDC127119. The sequence goes on from NZ_JBHXTO010000122.1 coordinate 22,539, forward strand.
CCATTGCCTGGACCGAGCGGTTGAGCGCCTTGAAGGAGACCTCGGCCCGGTAGCCCTGGATGATCCCGCGCCGATGCAGGAGCCTCGTGCGTTCCAGACAGGTCGAGGGGGCGATGCCGAGTTTCCCGGCGAGGGCGCGGTTCGACTGCCGACCGTCGGCCTGCAGTTCGCGCACGATCGCCGAATCAAGTTCGTCCACGGCTTCCTCCCCTGCCCGCACACCGAATGTAATTCGGCGCAGCTCCCGGTGGTCCGCGCATCAGCCTAGCTTCGGCGCCATGAGTCGAGCATTCGCACACGAAGAGGTCGTCGTCCGCCGCGGACGCCGCTCCGGCCTGCCGCTGATCGTCGCCGTCCACTCCCGCGTACTGGGACCGGCGGCCGGCGGCTGCCGGATGCGCCGCTACGACACCTGGCAGGACGGACTGACCGACGCGCTGCGCCTGTCGGAGGCGATGACGTACAAGTCGGCGGTGGCCGGTCTGGACTTCGGGGGCGGCAAGAGCGTGATCGCCCTGGACCGGGACACCGACGTCACCCCGGACCTGCGGCAGGCCGCACTGGAGGACCTGGGCGAGCTGATCGCCTCCTTCGACGGCTCCTACCGCACAGGACCGGACATCGGCACCGGTCCCGAGGACATGGTGGTCCTGCGGCGCTTCTCGCCGTACGCGTACTGCGCGCCCGAGGAGCACGGCGGCACCGGGGACTCCGGCGGGCCCACCGCCGTCGGCGTCCTGGCCGCGCTGCGGGCCGGCGCCCGGCATGTCTTCGGCGACGCCTCCTGCACCGGCAAGGTGGTCGTCGTCAGCGGGTTCGGGTCCGTCGGCAGCCGGGTCGCCGCAGGCCTGGCCGCCGAGGGGGCGCACGTCGTGGTGTCGGACGTGGACCACTCCCGCAAGGAGGCCGCGCTGGCGAGCGGGTACGGGTGGGTCGAGCCCGGCCGGGCTCTGTCGGCACCGGCCGACATCCTCGTCCCGGCCGCCGTGGGCGGGGTGTTCGACGAGGCGAGCGTTCCCCGGCTCACCGCGCCGCTGGTCGTCGGACCGGCCAACAACCAGCTCGCCGACGAGTCGGTGGCCGACACCCTCGCGGAGCGCGGCATCGTCTGGGTGCCGGACTACGTGGCCGGCGCCGGAGGGGTCGCCTACACGCTCAGCCGGGAGTCGGAGGGCTACAGCCACGAGGCCGCCCTGGAGCGGGTCGAGGGCATCGGCGACACCGTCGGCCACCTCCTCGGCCTCGCGCGCACGACCGGCATCACCCCGATGAGGGCCGCCCGGCAACTGGCCGACCGACGCCTCACCGCGGCGGCCGGCTCCCCGCCAGAGGCAGAGGCACAGGCAGCTGCTGCAGATGCGGTGGCCGCGGCAGCTCCCGCCCGGCGGGCTCTCAGCCGATCGTGACGACACGCGCCCAGGACGGCGGAGTGTCCGGTACGTAGTCGGGGTCCTCCTCGTCCGCCGCTCGGGCGGGGCGCGGGAAGAGACCGACGACCGTACGGCAGGGCGGTGGTGCGGAGGGCCAGGGGGTCTGGCCGTCCGTGAGGGCGACGATCACGTCGGGGCGGGGCCGGGAGCGCAGCGCCCGGGCGAAACCGGAGCGCAGGTCCGTGCCCCCGCCGCCGACCAGCTCGATGTTCTCCGCGCGGCAGAGCGGCACGGCGACCCCGGCCGCCGCGTCGCATGAGATCACCGAGACCAGGTCGCGCCGCCCGCCCACCGCCCGCGAGATCGCCGCCACCTCCAGCAACGCGCTGCCCAGTTCGGCGTCGCTCACCGACCCGGAGGTGTCGATCACGACGCAGACAGCGGGCGGCGTACGGCGCAGACTCGGCAGCACCACCCCGGGCACACCGGCCGAGCGCCGGGACGGGCGCCGGTAACTGTGGTTCTCGCCCGCGCCCGGGGCGCCCGCCGCCGACCGCACCGCCGCGCCCAGCAACTGCCGCCACGGCTGCGGCGGTTGGAACGCCTCGTCCGCCCATCGGCGCCAGCCCTCCGGCGCCTCGCCCGGCCGGCCCTTGATGCCCTCCGCGACCCGGAAGCGGACCGCGTCCTGCTGGTGCCTGCTGAGCCCGTTCGCCCCGTCAGGCCCTAGCTCCCACGGCCGGGCCTGCCCGTCGGCGCCGCTGCCGCAGTCCAGCCAGGCCAGGTCGGCGGTGAGACCGGACATCGACGCCGTCCGCAGGTACTCCTCCATCAACAGCCCGTCCGGCAGCCGCAGCAGGGACGGAAGCACCGCTCCGGCGGGCCGCGGCAGACCGTCCCCGTAGATGTCGTCGTTGATCTCGAAGTCCGCGGCGATGTTCCGGCGCAACCTCCCCCAGCCTTCGGCCGGGGGGACCCCCGTCCCGCTTCCCTCGCCCGGTCCGGACTCCTCGTGCTGCCGCGCGTACCGCTCGCCCCTGCCGTGGTGGTCCCGGAGCAGATGGGAGACCTCGTGCACCCACACACCCGCCAGTTCCTCCATCGGCATGCGCGCCACGAACCCGGGGGAGACGTAGCAGCGCCAGTGCGCGTCCACCGCCATCGTCGGCACCGACCGGTCCTCCACCACGTGCAGGGCGAAGAGCGCACCGGCGAGGTACGGGCGCACCTTCACCGCGTGCAGCCGGGCGGCCAGCAACTTCTCCATGTCCAGCGGGAGTCCGGCCGTTGGAGCCGCCGCACGGGAGCTGGCCGGCTGCTCCGGCGGGGCGGCCCGCACCGGGCGCGGCGGCGCGGGCCGGGGGACCGGACGCGGTCGGGCGTGCGGAGTCGCCTGCTTCGGAGCCCTCGGGGTCCCCGTCATCGGCGTGTCCCCGCCGCCGCGCGCTCGGCCGCGGCGGCTGCCGCGGCGACCCGCTCCACCGACCGGTCCGCCCGCCGGGCGAGACCCACCACGCCGGCCAGCCGGTCCATCGTCGCCGGCACCTCCCAGTCGTCGCGGCGCACCGCGGCCAGGGCCGTCGCCGGGGCGACCAGCAGGTCCGCGGTACCGGTCTCCAGGGCCCGCACCAGCACCGCCCAGCCAGCCTCCCAGCGCTCCCGTTCCGGCCGCGCTCCGACGGCCGCGACCACCGCCTCCAGCGTGGCCTGCCGCAGATCGCCCCGCTCCGGCAGCTCGGCGGCGGCCGGGTCGGCGAGCAGCGTCTCCGGGTCCGGCAGGTCCATCCGGTCCATGTACGCGAGGAGTTCGAGTCCGGGGCCGTCGCCCACCGCACCGCGTACGAGCAGGGCCAGCACCTCGCGGGAGACCGAGGCCGCCGTGCCGAAGGCCAGCAGGGTCAGCGCGGCGTCCCAGCTCCGGGGTGAGGGCCACGCACCGCCACGCCGTGTCTCGGTGCTCGGCAGCCGGTGGATCAGCGTCGGCCGCGCGGTCAGGAAGCCGCAGACCACGCGCCGGGAGAAGGCCACCGCCTCCGCCAGCAACTCCGGGTCCAGTCGCGGCAGTTCGGCCCTCGGCCAGACACCGCCGAGACCACGCACCACCACCTCCTGATCGTGCACCCAGTACAGATGGACGAACCGGTTGGCCAGCGGCGGGCTCAGTTCCCATCCGTCCGCCGCGGAAACGCGGGGATTGGCGGCGGCCACGATCCGTACGCCGGGCGGCAGTTGGAGCGCGCCGACCCGCCGCTCCAGGACGACCCGCAGCAGAGCGGCCTGCACGGCCGGGGTGGCGGTGGAGAGCTCGTCCAGGAAGAGGAGCCCGCGACCGGCTCGTACCAGCTCCACGGCCCACTGCGGCGGCGCCATCGGCACGCCCTGCACCGCGGGGTCCTCGCCCACGATGGGCAGCCCCGAGAAGTCGGACGGCTCATGGACGCTGGCGATCACGGTCGTCAGCGGCAGATCGAGCGAGGCAGCGAGCTGGGTCAGGGCGGCGGTCTTGCCGATACCCGGCTCACCCCAGAGCAGCACGGGCAGATCCGCCGCCACGGCCAGGGTGAGCGCTTCGAGCTGCTCGTCGGGGCGCGGCTCGGTGGTGGTCGCCCGCAGGAGAGCCAGGAGGCCGTCGGCGACGGCGAGGTGGGTGTCCGTATCCGGTACGCGGGCGGGCGAGGGTACGGGTGTGGCGTCGGCCGAAGCCGGTGCCGGTGCCGGGGTGGGCAGGAGGGTGGCGCTGATGGTCATGGGCATCACCTGGAGGGGTTGAGGGAACGGGAAAGCCCGTCCTGGACGGCATGGAGGCGTGCGGCGCGCAACGCGCAGCACGACCGAGGAGCAAGCAGCAGGGAGTGGGGGAAGGGGGACCGCGGCGGGTCGCCGGTCACGAGGCCTGACTGGTGCGGGGCCGGGACCGGCCGATCAGCTTGCTGCGCAGCGGCAGTGGCGTGAACCGGTCGAGCCGGGGCCGGTGACCGGCCTTCATCCGACCCGCGCCCGAGCCGCCCGCCCCACCCGAGCCGCCCGGGAGGTCCGCGCCACCCGGGACGTCCGCGCCCCCTGCCGTACCGGCGGCGGGATGCACGGCGACCAGTCCCGAGCGGAAGAGCCCGTGGTCGACGTGGCGGGCAGCGGCCTGCTCCAGTTCCTCGCGGAGCGGCCCGTCGCGCAGGACCGCGCCAGGACCGAGCAGGCCTTCGACGACGGCCAGCGCCCCGGTGACGTCACCGTGGCGGAGCCGCTCCCGGACCGCGGGCAGTGCCTCCGGATCCCGGTGCACCGAGTCGATCGCCCGCAGACAGGGCAGCGGGGGCCCGCCGAGCGCCACGAGCAGTTCCTCGCGCCGCAGTTGGGCGGGGTCGTGGTCGACCGCGGTCAGCACTCCGTCCCGCAGCGCGATCCGGTGGGTCTCGCCGCGGCACTCCACGCGATGCGGATCGCCGGGTTCGGGTACGGGACCGCCCACCGGCGCCGACCCGTACCCCGCCAGCGCTGCGGCGACGAGCGGATGCAGTCGCTCGGGCGGGATGAGCCCCGTCCGCAGCAGCTCCAGATCCGGCAGGACCCGGGCCGCCGCCTCCGGCAGCACCGGGAGCGCCGCGACCTCCTGCGGCGGCAGCATGCCTTCGGGCAGGGCGCGGAGTGTCGGGACATGGCTGTCGTCGGGGGCGACGAGTTCGAGCACGGCCCGTCTGCGGGCGCCGAGCCGGACGGTGAAGGCCCCGCGAGGAAGCCTCTCGGCCCGCAACAGCAGCTCGGCCTCGACGGCCCAACTCCCGTCGGCCCAGGGCGAATCGTAGGGTGGAGCCTTGCCCGCTCCACACCGGGCGGTCAGCTCGTTGCTCCGCCCGGCGTCCCAGAGATGCCGGTGCAGATCGAGCCGGAAACGCCGCTCGGGATGCGGATGGGGGTGGTGTCCATGGGGACGGTGTCCGGGGGTGCCGTTCCCCGAGCCCTCCCACAGCGCCAGGGACATCCACTGGCCGCCGTCCGCCCAGGCGGGCGGGGTCCGCACCACCAGGTGCAACGGCGTGCCGCCGGCCCTCCCGTAACGGGCGAGCGAGAGGGTGAGTCCGGGCCGGAGCCGGCCGTCCGGGGCGATGCGGGGCATGTGCCAGCGGAGCAGATCGGGCGCCAGCCGGCGCAGGTCCTCCCGGAGGAGGGTGACCACAGGGGTGCCGTGGCGACGGCGCACGGCGCGCAGATCGAGATCGACGTGGACACGGGCGGCGGCGCAAGCCCCCGCCCAGTCGCCGACCGCACGCCGTGCGGTTGAGTTCTCGATCATGGACGGTGGCACGGCGTACTCACGTACGCGCCGCCACATCAGCAGGTGGGGAGGAATCTCATTCGCGAAGTGAGGTGCCATCAGCACTCACCTTGCGCGAATGATTCCCCCAATCCGGAAAAGGAGAAGGTGTTCATCGCCCGCATGGTAACCACGCCGATGACGATCTGTCTTCCTTCTTTTTTGTGCCGGATCTGTTTCTGTGCCGGATCCCGGACGGGGGGGGGGGGGGCCGGGGCGGGGGGGGCCCCCCCCCCCCGGGGGGGGGGCGCGGCCGGGGGGAGGCCCCGCGGGGGCCCCGCAGCCCGCCCCCCCGCGGGGGGGCGCCCCCCCCCCCCCGCC
>NZ_JBHXTO010000123.1:0-28189 GCF_042677425.1 Streptomyces sp. NPDC127119
ACGCCCGGTTACATTCCGAACCCGGAAGCTAAGCCTTACAGCGCCGATGGTACTGCAGGGGGGACCCTGTGGGAGAGTAGGACGCCGCCGAACTATTATTGACGGAAAAGCCCCCGCACTTCGGTGCGGGGGCTTTTTTGCGTTTGCCTCCAGTCATGCGTTCTCCCTTTCCGTGGAAGGGAGAAGCAGGTTCAGAGACGGCCCGCGGCTTTGAGAGCCAGGTATGCGTCCGCCAAAGCCGGCGGCAGGTTGTCCGGGGTCGCGTCCACGACAGTGACACCGTGACGCGTCAGCTGTTCCGCCGTGCGGTGACGTTCCGCCTGCGCCTGTGCCGCTGCTGCGGCCTCGTACACGGCCTCCGTGTTTCCCCGGGCCGTGGCCATGCGCTCGATGTGCGGGTCCGAGACCGAGGCGACGAGGACCGTGTGGCGCTGGGTGAGGCGGGAAAGTACGGGAAGCAGGCCCTCCTCGATGGGGGCCGCGTCCAAGGTCGTGAGGAGCACGATCAGTGAGCGGCGCGGGGCCGTGCGGAGCGCGGTGGAGGTGAGACCGCGGGCATCCGTCTCGACGAGTTCCGGTTCGAGGTGCGCCATGGCGTTGACCAGCGAAGGAAGGACATCGCCTGCGGCACGGCCCTGTACCAGGGCACGTACCCGCCGGTCGTAGGCGAGCAGGTCCACCCGGTCGCCGGCGCGGGATGCGAGCGCCGCCAGAAGCAGGGCCGCGTCCATGGAGGCGTCGAGGCGGGGGGCGTTCCCGACGCGGCCCGCGGCTGTGCGGCCCGTGTCGAGGATCAGGAGGATGTGCCTGTCGCGTTCGGGACGCCAGGTGCGTACGGCGACCCTCGACTGACGGGCGGTGGCCCGCCAGTCGATCGAGCGGGTGTCGTCACCGGGGACGTAGTCGCGCAGGCTGTCGAACTCGGTTCCCTCACCGCGAGTCAGCACGCTGGTGCGGCCGTCGAGTTCACGCAGACGGGCCAGTTTCGAGGGGAGATGCTTGCGGCTGGTGAAGGGCGGCAGGACACGTACCGTCCACGGGATCTTGTGATTGCCCTGGCGGGCGAAGAGGCCCAGAGGACCGTACGAGCGGATGGTGACGCGGTCCGCCCGGCGGTCGCTGCGGCGGGTGGGGCGCAGACGGGTCGTGACGCGTCGGCGCTCGCCCGGAGGGACCGTCAGACGGTGGCGGGACGCCGTGACTTCCGTGCCCGGCTGCCAGCTGCTCGGAGGCCAGGCGTCGCGGATGCGGGCGCGCAGCGGACGGCCCGACGGGTTGGTGACCGTGAGGGTGACGTCGGCGGTCTCGCCGAGGCGTACGGAGGTGTCGCCGGAGCGGGCCAGGCCCAGACGGCGTACCGGTGCGGCCAGGGCGAAGTCGCAGGCGCAGGCGAGGGCCAGGGGGGCGTTGACGGCGAGGATGCCCGTCCAGCTGGGTTCCCAGATGCCCACGGGGAGGGTGCCGAGGGCCGCGAGGAGGGCGGTGCGGCCGGTGAGGGCCATCAGCGGGGGACGGGGACGTGGGAGAGGATCGCATTGATGACCGAGTCGGCCGTCACACCCTCCATCTCGGCTTCCGGGCGGAGCTGGACGCGGTGGCGGAGGGTCGGTAGAGCGAGGGCCTTCACGTCGTCCGGGATGACGTAGTCGCGGCCCGTCAGCCAGGCCCAGGCGCGGGCCGTGGCCAGGAGCGCCGTCGCGCCACGGGGGGAGACGCCGAGGGTGAGGGACGGCGATTCGCGGGTGGCGCGGCAGATGTCCACTACGTAGCCGGTGATTTCGGGGGAGACCGCGGTCTTGGCGACGGCCGTGCGGGCGGCTTCGAGGTCGGCCGGGCCGGCGACGGGGCGTAGGCCGGCGGCGCGCAGGTCACGGGGGTTGAAGCCCTCGGCGTGACGGGTGAGGACGTTGATCTCGTCCTGGCGGGACGGGAGCGGGATCGTCAGCTTGAGGAGGAAACGGTCCAGCTGTGCTTCCGGGAGGGGGTACGTGCCCTCGTACTCGACCGGGTTCTGGGTCGCGGCGACCAGGAACGGCTCGGGGAGCGGGCGCGGGGTGCCGTCGACCGTGACCTGGCGTTCCTCCATGGCCTCCAGGAGGGACGACTGGGTCTTCGGAGGGGTGCGGTTGATCTCATCCGCAAGGAGGAGATTCGTGAAGACCGGGCCGGGCTGGAAGGAGAACTCCGCGGTGCGGGCGTCGTAGACGAGGGAGCCCGTGATGTCGCTGGGCATCAGGTCGGGGGTGAACTGGACGCGCTTGGTGTCGAGTTCCAGTGCGGAGGCGAGGGCCCGTACGAGCAGGGTCTTGGCCACTCCGGGGACGCCCTCCAGCAGGACGTGTCCGCGGCACAGGAGGGCGACGACGAGGCCGGTCACTGCGGGGTCCTGGCCGACCACGGCTTTGGCGATCTCGGCGCGCAGGGCTTCCAGGGAGGCGCGGGCGGCGGCTGCGTCCCCGGTGGTCCCGGTGTTCCCGGCGTTGTCAGTGGTCGGGGCCATCATGGACGGCGTACCTCTCTTTCGAGGGCGTCGAGTTGGTCGGCGAGTGCGATGAGGGCCGCGTCGTCGCGGGGCGGCGGCCCGAAGAGCAGGGAGTGCAGGGCCTGTCCTTCCTGGCGGAGCCGGGCGGACAGGGCGGGGAGCAGGGCTTCGGGCGCGTGCGCCTGAGCGGGGGACACGCCGACGAGGGGGGCGAGGCGGGTGCGGGTGGTGGAGCGCAGAGCTCCCGCGGCACGGTCGCGGGCGTTGGACTTGCGGTAGAGGCGGGCGCGGCCTTCGACGGTCTCGGAGGCGCGGATCGCGACGGGGAGCCGCTCGGGGACGAGCGGGCCGAGGCGGCGGGCACGCCAGAGGGCTGCCAGCAGTGCGGCGATGAAGAGCTGCAGCGTGCCCCAGAGCCAGCCGGAGGGGACCAGGTCGAGGAAGCTGCTGTCGCCGGCGTCGGTGGCCGAGTCGTCGGAGAGAGAGGGGAGGTACCAGACCACGTGGGTGCGGGAACCGAGGAGTTGAAGGGCGAGGGAGGCGTTGCCCTGCTGGTCGAGGCGCTCGTTCTGCAGGATGTCGGGCGCGCCGAGCACGACGGTGTCGCCGTCTCCTTCGGAGGCGGGCAGGCGCAGCAGGGTGGGCAGGCCGTCGCTGGGGTAGCAGGTGTCGGCGCCGGGTGTGTCCGTCGCGTACCGGATGCCGCCCGTGTCGGCGGTGCCCGCCCGTCGGGCGGCGGGCAGGGCGCAGTGGGGCGAGAGCGTGGAGTTGTAGCTGGGTACGGGGTCCGCGTCGACTCCGGGGGCGAGGGCGCCGACGGACGGGACGCCGGGGGCGACGAGGACGGTGCGGCCGCCGGAGTTTTGGTACGCGGAGTGCAGACGGTCCTGCTGGCGGTCGGTCAGCAGGTCGGGGCGGGCGACCAGGAGTGTCGTGTCGGGGCCGGTCGCGGCGCTCGCCTCGGCCAGGGTGGTGACCACGCGCGTGGACACGCCCCGGTCGGCGAGGAGTTCGGCGACGGCCCGGCTGCCCTTGGGGTCGGCGGAGCGCGGGTCGAGGCTGCCGTGCTGGGCGCCGGAGCGTACGACGGCGATGGTGACGGCGGCCACCAGGAGGATCACGAACGCGAGAACGACACCGCGCGCGCGGGTCCACACCTGGCGGACGGTGGGCGAGTCCGAGGTGGAGGGCGGGGCGGTCGGAGCCGGCGTGGGGGTGGTGGGGGCCTCGGGTGTCATGTGGCGGCCCCCCGGCCTGCGCTGCTGGTGAGGACCGGTCGGGTGCGTTCCAGGTCCTGGTCGAGCTGGGCGAGGCGGTGGTACGTCTGGGGGGTGGCGGTTCGTCCGCCGTACGTGACGTCGTCGAAGTCCCGTGCCGCGGCGCGCAGCCGGTCCGTGTGGGCGGGCAGGGTGCGGCCCGCCTCGGCGGCGGCCTCGTCGGCGGTGCGGCCGGGGCGGGGGTCGAGCAGGGCGCGTTCCTCCAGGGAGCGGACGACGGCGCGCATGCGTTCCTGGACGGCCTGGTTCCAGTGGCCCTGGGCCGCGTGTGCCTCGGCGGCGGCGCGGTGCTCGGCGGCGCTGCGGGGCCGGTCGTCGAAGAGCGGGACGGTCGAGGTGGGGCCCCGGCGTGGGGAGCCGAGACGCCACCAGAGGGCGCCGATGAGCGCCACGACCGCCAGGACGACGACCAGGAGGCCGAGTCCGCCTCCCGGGGTGGCCGAGGAGGCCGTGTCGAGCAGTTCGCCGACCCACTTCCAGAAGGCGTCCAGGGCCCGGCGGAGGAGGCTGGGGTCGTTCTCGTGGTACATGCGCTTCGACAGTTCGCGCCGGGCGGCCTCCCGCGCGGGATCGCGCGGGACGGTCACCGGTGGTTCGCCGTCGGCGCGTGGCAGCGCCAGTACCGCAGTGAGAACTCCCCCCGCCAGGCCCACTCCGTCAGCTCCCCGGAGTCGGGCCCGGTGCGCCGGAACCGTGGTCCTGGATGCCGGCCGCGCGGGCCAGGTCGAGGTCGAGGGCCTCGCGGCGGATGCGCTGGTCGATGTACAGGAGCACGGTGACGCCGGCGGTGATCGGGAAGGTGAGCATGGAGCCGATCACCGAGCCGATGCCGCTCACGATGAGGAACGTCCAGCCGAGGTCGCCCGTGCCGCTGTCGAGGAGGCTGCCGATGCCGTCTCCGCTGAGTGCGGAGGCGAGGAAGGCGAACGGGATCACGATGATCGACGCGACGATGTTCGCGATGATCGTGGCGAGGAGCTGGATGCCGAAGACCCGCCACCAGGAGCCGCGGACCAGCTTCGCGGAGCGGCCCAGCGACTTCCAGACGCTCTGCTTCTCCAGCATCAGGGCTGGCGAGGCCAGGGAGAAGCGGATCATCATCCAGAGCGCGACGACGGTCGCGGCCAGGCCGCCGAGGGCACCGAGTGCGACGGCGCCGTCACCGCCGCCCGCGAGGCCGAGGAGGACGCCGGGCAGGATGCCCACGGCGACGATCGCGGCCGCGATGAGCGGCAGCAGGAAGGTCAGGCCGAAGAGCTTGAGCAGCTGGGGCCGGGCGTCGCGCCAGGCCTCGGCCGTGGTCACCGACTTGCCGAGGACGGCGCGGCTGGTCACGGTCGTGAGCAGGGCCGTCGCGACGATCGTGCCGAGCAGGGTGATCAGCAGGACGACGCCGGAGTTCAGCAGGGTGTCGCCCATGGCGCGGGACAGTTCGCCCGCGGTGGCGCTCGGGTCGTTGAGGACGTCCGTGCTGGCGCTGTCGTCCAGGACGAGGCCCTGGAGCAGGATCACGAGGATCTGGGTGAAGACCGCGACGGTCAGCGAGATTCCGAGGACCGTGCGCCAGTGCGTGCGCATGGTCGACACCGCGCCGTCGAGGATCTCCCCGACGCCGAGCGGGCGGAGCGGGATCACGCCGGGCTTGGCCGCGGGCGGGGGTCCGCCCCAGCCGCCGCCCCAGCCGGGGTGGCCGCCCGGGCCCGGTCCGTAGCCGCCGCCGTAGCCACCGGGACCTCCGTATCCGCCGGGGCCGCCGTATCCGCCGGGGCCCGCGGGGGGCTGGCCGCCCCAGCCGGGGCCGGGCGGTGGTGGCGGGGCCTGGGGCGGGGTGCCCTGCGGGCCGCCGCCGGGCGAGGGCCACTGGGCGGGCGGAGGCTGCTCCTTGGACCACTTCGGGCCCGGGCCGGACGGGGCGGGGCCGGGCTGACCCGGTTCGCCCGCGGGCTCGGTGGACGCGGGCCGGTCGGTGGGCCGGGCAGGGCCGGAAGGTGTCGGCTCCTGTCCGTTCTGCCCGTCGGAGGGGGCAGATCCGGGCGATGCCCAGCCCGGAGTGTCGTTCATCGTCGCTCCTTCACGGTGCCCGCCCGCGGTCGCGGCGGCAGGTTGGCTGCCATCGTGCCACGGTGCGGCCGGGAAGTGACCGGCCGCCGTATGGGCTGCACACCTTCAATTGTCTGCCCCGTACGGGGCAGACTGAGCAGATGGCTGATCAGTACGCGCAAATCCGCGAGGACAACCGGCCCATCGAGATACCTGCGATCCGGTGGGACGAGCCGCCGGAGGGACCCGTGCTGGTCCTCCTCGATCAGACGAGGCTGCCCGCCGAAGAGGTCGAGCTGGTGTGCACGGACGCGTCCGCGCTGGTGGAGGCGATCCGCTCGCTCGCCGTGCGCGGGGCACCGCTCCTCGGCATCGCGGGGGCGTACGGGGTCGCGCTCGCCGCGGCCCGCGGGTTCGACGTGGACGGGGCGGCTGCCTCGCTCGCGAGTGCGCGGCCCACCGCGGTGAACCTCTCGTACGGAGTCCGCCGGGCCCAGGAGGCCCACCTCGCGGTGCTGCGGGCCGGTGGCGGCCAGGAGCAGGCCGCGGCTGCCGCGCTGGCTGCCGCGCGGACGCTCCACGCGGAAGACGCCGAGGCCAGCGGGCGTATGGCCGTGCACGGGCTGACGCTGCTCGACGAACTGCTGCCCGGGGGAAACCACCGGATTCTCACGCACTGCAACACCGGCGCGCTGGTGTCGGGCGGGGAGGGCACGGCGTTCGCCGTGGCGCTCGCGGCGCACCGGGTGGGGCGGCTGCGCAGACTCTGGGTGGACGAGACGCGTCCGTTGCTGCAGGGTGCTCGCCTGACCTCGTATGAGGCGGCGCGGGCCGGAATGGCGTACACCTTGCTCACGGACAACGCTGCCGGGTCATTGTTCTCGGCGGGAGAGGTGGATGCGGTGCTCATCGGAGCGGACCGGATCGCCGCCGACGGTTCGGTGGCGAACAAGGTGGGGAGCTATCCGCTCGCGGTGCTGGCCAAGTACCACCATGTGCCGTTCATCGTGGTGGCGCCGTTGACGACGGTGGACCCGGACACGCCGAACGGAGCATCGATCGAGGTCGAGCAGCGTGCCAGTCATGAAGTGACAGAGATCACAGCACCCCTGGTGCCCGTGGCGGGAGTCGAAGCGGGAGGCGGGATACCGGTGGCACCCCTGGGGACCCAGGCGTACAACCCGGCGTTCGACGTGACGCCGCCCGAGTTGGTGACGGCGATCGTCACCGAGGAGGGCGTCGTGTCGCCCGTGACGACCGAGGCGCTCGCGGAGCTGTGTGACAGGTCACGCCAGGTAACGATTTAGTTAATGGGATGATGTCGTTTATGAAGGGACGAGTCCTTGTCGTCGATGACGACACCGCACTGGCCGAGATGCTCGGCATTGTGTTGCGTGGTGAAGGTTTTGAGCCGTCTTTCGTAGCCGACGGCGACAAGGCGCTGGCCGCTTTTCGTGAGAGCAAGCCCGACCTGGTGCTCCTGGACCTGATGCTTCCCGGCAGGGACGGCATCGAGGTGTGCCGCCTGATCAGGGCGGAGTCCGGGGTACCGATCGTGATGCTCACAGCGAAGAGCGACACCGTCGATGTCGTGGTCGGCCTTGAGTCGGGTGCGGATGACTACATCGTGAAGCCGTTCAAGCCAAAGGAGCTGGTGGCCCGGATCCGGGCCAGGCTGCGCAGGTCCGAGGAACCGGCGCCCGAACAGCTCGCGATCGGCGATCTGGTCATCGACGTGGCCGGTCACTCTGTGAAGCGGGACGGCGCCTCGATCGCGCTCACCCCGCTGGAGTTCGACCTGCTGGTGGCGCTGGCCCGCAAGCCGTGGCAGGTGTTCACGCGTGAGGTGCTCCTGGAGCAGGTGTGGGGCTACCGGCACGCGGCGGACACCCGTCTGGTGAACGTCCATGTGCAGCGGCTGCGCTCCAAGGTCGAGAAGGACCCGGAGCGCCCGGAGATCGTGGTGACCGTCCGTGGTGTCGGTTACAAGGCCGGACCGAGCTGACGTGTCCCGGGACAGTGCCGCTTCGGCGCCCGGTGAGCCGGGGGTCCGCTCGGGGCGGCCTGTCGGCGGGAAGATGACGGGCTCCCGTTGGGGACGGTTCGTCGAGGGCGGGCTGCTCCAGGGCGGAGTCCAGGGCAGCCCGGTCCTTCGGCTGTTCATGCGCTGGGTGCGCCGTCCGCTGCTGCCGGTCATGCGGCTGTGGCGGCGCAACATCCAGCTCAAGGTCGTCGCCACCACCCTGCTGATGTCGCTGGGCGTCGTCCTGCTGCTGGGTTTCGTCGTGATCGGGCAGGTGCGCAACGGCCTGCTGGACGCCAAGGTGAAGGCTTCGCAGAGCCAGGCCACGGGCGGGTTCACGGTCGCCAAGCAGGAGGCCGACAGCGCGGCGGGCGCGGGCGGCGACGACCGCTCCGGCCCGAACGAGAACCCCGTCCAGAACGTCAGCGGATGGATGAGCTCCCTCGTGGAGTCGCTCTCCAGCGGCGGCCAGGGCGCGTTCAGCGTCGTGACGCTCAGCACCACCTCCGCGGACACCAGCAGCCGGGGCCTGGGCCCGCGTGCGTCGGGTTTCGTGGACTGGAGCCTCAGCGTGCCCCAGGACCTGCGTGAGCGGGTCGACGCGGGCACGGGCACGGCCCAGAGCTACACACGCATCTCGTACACCAACGGCCAGGACTCCCAGCCCGCGCTGATCATCGGTACGCAGGTCAACGACCCCAAGGGCGACCCGTACCAGCTGTACTACCTCTTCCCGCTCACGCAGGAGGAGAAGTCCCTCAGCCTGGTCAAGGGGACCCTCGCGACGGCGGGACTGTTCGTCGTGGTGCTGCTCGGGGCGATCGCCTGGCTCGTGGTGCGCCAGGTCGTCACGCCCGTACGGATGGCCGCCGGGATCGCCGAGAGGCTGTCCGCGGGGCGCCTCCAGGAACGTATGAAGGTCACCGGTGAGGACGACATCGCGCGCCTCGGTGAGGCCTTCAACAAGATGGCGCAGAACCTCCAGCTGAAGATCCAGCAGCTGGAGGACCTGTCGCGGATGCAGCGACGGTTCGTGTCCGACGTGTCGCACGAGCTGCGTACGCCGCTGACGACCGTACGGATGGCGGCCGACGTCATCCACGACGCGCGCGTGGACTTCGATCCGATGACCGCCAGGTCGGCCGAACTGCTCGCCGACCAGCTGGACCGGTTCGAGACGCTGCTGGCGGATCTCCTGGAGATCAGCCGCTTCGACGCGGGCGCGGCGGCCCTGGAGGCCGAGCCGATAGACCTGCGGGAGGTCGTGCGCAGGGTCATCAGCGGGGCCGAGCCGCTCGCCGAGCGCAAGGGCACACGGATACGGGTCGTCGGCGACCAGCAGCCCGTGGTCGCCGAGGCGGACGCCCGGCGGGTGGAACGGGTGCTGCGCAACCTCGTGGTCAACGCCGTGGAGCACGGCGAGGGCAAGGACGTCGTGGTCAAGCTCGCGTCCGCGGGCGGGGCCGTCGCGGTCGCGGTGCGCGACTACGGAGTGGGGCTCAAGCCCGGTGAGGCGACCCGGGTGTTCAGCCGCTTCTGGCGGGCCGACCCGGCACGCGCGCGTACCACCGGCGGTACGGGCCTGGGCCTGTCCATCGCCCTGGAGGACGCGCGGCTGCACGGCGGCTGGCTCCAGGCGTGGGGGGAACCCGGCGGGGGCTCGCAGTTCCGGCTGACGGTGCCCCGGACGGCCGACGAGCCGCTGCGGGGTTCGCCGATACCGCTGGAGCCCAAGGACTCGCGGCGCAACCGCGGCCTGAACGACGCGGGGCTGCCCCTGGGCGGCACGCAGAAGCTGGCCACGGTGCCGGCGCAGCCCGCCGAGCGGGCCGTGCCGCCGATGCCGTCGCGCGACCCCAGGGTGGCGGGCGCGGTGGATCCGGCGGCGCTGCCCGGCAGCGGGGCGCGCGTGGTGCCGCGGCCCGCCGCGGAGACCAGAGGGCCGGTCACGGCACCGGGGGAAACGCCGGAAGAGGCGCCGTCCGAGGACGGCCCGGAAACCGGCGGGCAGCCGGAACAGCTCAAGCATGGGGAGGGGTCTCGTGGGCGCTGACCGCGATCGGGGCGGCCGTCGGCGTCCGGCACGTGGGGTGGTGTACGCCGCCTGCGGGACCGTACTGCTGGCCGGGTGCGCGTCGATGCCGGACGAAGGGGACCTGCGCGATGTCGAGGCATCCCAGCGGCCGGACGCGCAGGTCAGGGTCTTCGCCATGCCCCCGCGGGAGAACGCGCAGCCCGAGGAGATCGTCCAGGGCTTCCTCGAAGCGCTGACCAGCGACGACCCGCGATTCGAGACGGCCCGCAAGTACCTGACCGAGGGCGCGTCGAAGAAGTGGCGTCCGAACGCGTCGACGACGGTGCTCGCGGACGGCCCCAACACCGTCGCGGAGCACAGCGGCAGCAGGGAGGCGACCGGCGACTACGCGTACTCGCTGATCGGCACCAAGGTCGCCACCGTGGACTCGCAGTTCGCCTACAGGCCCGCCGAGGGGGCGTACAGCGAGATCGTGCACCTCTCGGAGCAGAAGACCACGGACGGTGCCAAGGAGTGGCGCATCGACGCCCTGCCGGCCGGTCTGGTGATGGGGATGTCCGACTTCCAGCGCAACTACGAGTCCGTCAACAAGTACTACTTCGCCTCGAACACGCAGGGCAGGACCGGCGTTCAGCTCGGCGCGGTCGCCGACCCCGTCTACGTACGGGAGCAGGTGGACCCGGTGACGCAGATGGTCCGCTCGGTCCTCAAGGGGCCCACGAGCTGGCTCAAGCCGGTGGTCAGGTCGAGCTTCCCCACCGGTACGGCGCTGAAGAAGGGCGTCAAGTCGCTGACGCCCGACGACCAGAACCGGCTGACGGTGCCGCTGAACGCCAAGGCCGACCGGGTCGGGCAGTCCAAGTGCACGGAGATGGCCGCCCAGATCCTGTTCACGCTCCAGGATCTGACGCCCACGGGCATTGACGAGGTGGAGCTGCAGCGTTCGGACGGCACGCAGTCGTGCGTGATCAACAACAACCAGGCAGAGGTCTACGTAGTCCACGGTCCGGCCAAGCGCGCCGAGTACGAGTACTTCATCGACGGCGAGAAGCGGCTGGTCCGGATACCGGGGGCAGGCAGCGAGCAGGAGCCCGAGCCGGTGCCCGGCGCCCTCGGCGACGGCGGCAAGGAACTGCGGGCGGCCGCCGTCTCGCGGGACGAGGACACCGCCGCGGGGGTCTCGCTCGACGGGCGCTCGATGTACGTCGGGTCGCTCGCGTCCGGGGGCTCGCTCGGGGAAGCCGTGCTGCGCAGCAAGGCCACCTCGCAGGACGACGGGCTGACGACCCCCAGCTGGGACGCGAGCGGCGATCTGTGGGTGGCCGACCGCGGGCCGAAGGACTCCCGGCTGCTCCTGCTGCCGAAGGGCGCGGGCGACCCCCTGGTGGTCTCGACGCCCGGTCTGGAGGGGCGGATCGAGGCGGTGCGGGTCGCCGCGGACGGGGTGCGGATCGCGCTCATGGTGAGCAACGGCAAGCGGACGACCCTGCTCATGGGACGGATCGAACGCGGGGAATCCGAGGGCGCGGGCGGGAAGGACACCGTCGCGATCCATGAACTGAGCACCGTGGCACCGCAGCTGGAGGAGGTCACGGCCATGTCCTGGGCCGGCGACAGCCGGCTGGTCGTCGTCGGGCGCGAGGCCCGCGGCGTGCAGCAGATCCAGTACGTCCAGGTCGACGGCTCCACGCCGGTCGGTCCGGCCCCCTCCGCGCTCACCGGGGTGAAGGAGATCGCCGCCTCCGAGGACGAACGGCTGCCGCTGGTGGCGCACTCGGAGGACGGGATCGTGCGGCTGTCGAGCGGTTCGCAGTGGCAGACGGTGGTCAAGACGGGGATGGCGCCGGTCTATCCGGGCTGAGTTCCGCGGGCCGTTCCGGTACGACGCTGCCCTCGTCCCTCGTGTGGGGGACAACGTGCTGACGTGTGCGAGGAGTTGTCCACAGGTAGTTGTCCACAGGGCTGGCCCGGGCGCTTCGGGATTTGGCAGAGTGGTGGGCATGCGGGGGTGGTGGCAGGACCTCACCGACCTGGTGCTTCCGGCCGAGTGCGGAGGCTGTGGACGGCCTCGCACGGTGCTCTGCCCAAAGTGCCGTGCCGCTCTGACCGGGGACGCGCCGAGCCGTGTACGACCGGACCCGGAGCCGCCGGGGCTGCCGGTGGTGCACGCCGCGGCTCCGTACGAGGACCAGGTGCGGGCGGCGCTCCTCGCCCACAAGGAACGGGGGGCGTTGATGCTCGCCGGGCCGCTGGGCGCGGCGCTGGCGGGGGCTGTACGGGCCGGACTCGGGCCCGGCGGACGGGCGGCCGGGGCTGCGGGCTCCGGGGCGCCGGTGCTGCTCGTACCCGTGCCGTCGGCGCGGTGGGCGGTGCGGGCGCGCGGGCACGACCCGGCGCGGCGGATCGCGCTCGCCGCGGCGGCCGGGCTGCGGCGGTCCGGGACGTCGGCCCGGGTGGCGTCCGTGCTGCGCCAGCGGCGTGCCGTGGCCGACCAGTCGGGGCTCGACTCACGGCAGCGGCTGGACAATCTGGCCGGTGCGCTGGAGGTGGGCCCGGGTGGTGCACGGATGCTGGCCGGCGGTGGGCGGGTCGTTCTCGTCGACGACCTGATGACGACGGGCGCGTCCTTGGCCGAGGCGGCGCGGGCGCTGAGGGCCGTTCTCCCGGAAAAAGACGGATTCTACGGACGGGTAACACCTGGAACGACGGGAGATGGGGTGAGACAGGCACCGATGACAGGTGTAGGCCGAGCAGAAGCGGTCAGGGAAAAGGGAGGCGCGAACAGCGCGGATGACGGGGTTGGCGCGGCAGTGGTCGCGGCATCTCCAGCTTCTTTCGAAATAAACCGGAACTGACAGAGAAGTTGCGTCGTTGCAGGTAGTGAGAGGTCCCATTCACCTGAATGGAGGTACGCCGCAGTAGAGGGTGACGACATCCGTCCAGGCGAGATATGTTCGGTTGTGAGGGAATGGCGGACGCCGACCCTTGCATATCGGAATGCCGCGCCGTGGGTTTTCTCTTTCACCCGGGACAGTGGGGTGGAGATCTTCCCCGCGGGGGAGGAGGAGGTGGAAGTCACCGAGTCCGAGGCTCCGGGACGCGCTGGAGCCTGGTGCAAAAGGGAGATGCTCCGCCGTCGATGCGGAGCGATCCGGGAACGGAGTTCTGCGTGGACATCGTCGTCAAGGGCCGCAAGACCGAGGTGCCCGAGCGGTTCCGCAAGCACGTGGCCGAGAAGCTGAAGCTGGAGAAGATCCAGAAGCTCGATGGCAAGGTGATCAGCCTAGACGTCGAGGTGTCCAAGGAGCTGAACCCCCGGCAGGCCGACCGCTCCGACCGAGTGGAGATCACGCTTCACTCCCGCGGTCCGGTGATCCGGGCGGAGGCAGCGGCAAGCGATCCGTACGCGGCGCTGGACCTGGCGGCGGACAAGCTGGAAGCACGGCTGCGCAAGCAGCACGACAAGCGGTACACGCGCCGCGGCGCCCGCAGGATCTCGGCCTCCGAGGTCGCCGACCACGTCCCGGACGCGGCGACGCTCGACGGGAACGGCAGTGTCGTCCACGACGAAGAGCCCGAGGCGGTGCCGACCAAGAAGATCGGCTCCCTCGAGGTGAAGGGTGACGGCCCCCTCGTCGTCCGCGAGAAGACCCACGTCGCGTCCCCGATGACGCTCGACCAGGCGCTCTACGAGATGGAGCTGGTCGGGCACGACTTCTACTTGTTCGTCGACTCCGAGACCAAGGAACCGAGTGTCGTCTACCGGCGGCACGCGTACGACTACGGCGTCATCCACCTCAACACCGACCCGATGGTCGCCGAGGCGCAGCAGGCCCCGCCCGGCGGGGCGTTGGGTGGCTGACCCCGACCGGTGAGCTCCCCCGGCCCTCGGCCGGGGGGACGGCTTCAGCCGGTGCCCCTGGAGTGCTTGTGCGCCCCCAGGGGCACCGGTGTGCGACCCCTCAGTGCCCCGCTCTGTCATCCCGTTGTCGTCCGGGCATGAAATCATGGCTGTACCGGCCTCAACCGGTGTGTCGTTGCGCGGGGTTGGTGATGGCACAGGAACACAGGCCACGGCCTTCAGGGGGAGGAACCATGGCGGACAGCTTCGGACCGATGCGTGACGAAGATGCCGACGACGGCGTCGTCGGCATGGGCCCGGACGCGGGCTCCCTGGGCAAGGAGCCCATCCGGGTGCTTGTCGTGGACGACCACGCCCTCTTCCGCCGCGGCCTGGAGATCGTGCTCGCCGCCGAGGAGGACATCCAGGTCGTCGGGGAGGCGGGGGACGGGGCGGAGGCGGTCGACAAGGCCGCCGATCTGCTGCCCGACATCGTGCTGATGGATGTACGGATGCCGAAGCGCGGCGGGATCGAGGCGTGCACCTCCATCAAGGAGGTCGCCCCCAGCGCGAAGATCATCATGCTGACGATCAGTGACGAGGAAGCCGACCTCTATGACGCGATCAAGGCGGGGGCCACGGGGTATCTCCTGAAGGAGATCTCCACGGACGAAGTGGCCACGGCGATTCGCGCGGTGGCCGACGGGCAGTCGCAGATCAGTCCTTCGATGGCGTCGAAGCTGCTGACCGAGTTCAAGTCGATGATCCAGCGCACGGATGAGCGGCGGCTTGTGCCGGCGCCTCGGCTCACCGATCGTGAGCTGGAGGTTTTGAAGCTCGTGGCCACCGGGATGAACAACCGGGATATCGCCAAGGAGTTGTTCATCTCCGAGAACACCGTGAAGAACCATGTGCGGAACATCTTGGAGAAGTTGCAGTTGCACTCGCGGATGGAAGCGGTTGTGTACGCGATGCGGGAGAAGATTCTTGAGATTCGCTGAGGTCTGAGCGGGTTGGGGCGGGCGGGGTTGGGTGTCGGGTGCGGGTTCGGTGGGGGTTGGCCGCGCAGTTCCCCGCGCCCCTAAAGGCCCTTGTGGGGCTGGTCGCGTCGTTCCGCGCGCCCCTGGGGAGCCCCTGCGGGGCTTTTGCGCCGTTCCCCGCGCCCCCAAGGAAGCCCCTCTAGCTGAGGGTTCTTGCGAGTTCGGCTGTCAGGGCTTCTCTGAGTTCCGGGGTGTTCGCCCTTTCCACTCTTACGTTCGTGCAGTCCACCCAGGTGGCTGCTTCCAGGAGGGCCTGGGCCACTGACGGGATCGACTTGGGGCTGTCCAGGGTGACCTGTTTGGCTACCAGGGTGGCGCCCTCGCGGGCCGGGTCCACGCGGCCCACCAGTCGGCCGCCGGCGAGCACCGGCATGGCGAAGTAGCCGTGGACGCGCTTGGGCTTGGGGACGTAGGCCTCCAGGCGGTGGGTGAAGTCGAAGATCCGCTCCGTGCGCGCCCGGTCCCAGACCAGTGAGTCGAACGGCGACAGGAGCGTCGTGCGGTGACGGCCGCGCGGGGTCGTCTCCAGGGCCTCGGGATCCGCCCAGGCCGCCTTCGACCAGCCCCCCACCGTGACCGGGACCAGGCCCGACTCCGCGATCACCGCGTCGACCTGCTCGCGCTTGAGGCGGTGGTAGTCGGCGATGTCCGCGAGAGTGCCCACGCCCAGGGAGCGGCCCGCGAGCCGCACCAGACGGCGCAGGCACTCCATGTCGTCCAGATCGTCGTGCAGCAGCGGGTCCGGGATGGCCCGCTCGGCGAGGTCGTACACCCGCTTCCAGCCGCGGCGCTCCGTGCACACCACCTCGCCGTACATCAGCGCGCGCTCGACGGCGACCTTGGTGCCCGACCAGTCCCACCATTCGCTGGTCTTCTTCGCGCCGCCCAAGTCGGTGGCCGTGAGCGGTCCTTCGGCCTTCAGCTGCTTGATGACCTGCTCGTACGTGCCGTCCGGCAGCGCGTGGTTCCAGTGCGGGCGGGCGCGGTAGGCGCGGCGGCGGAAGGCGAAGTGCGGCCACTCCTCGACGGGCAGGATGCAGGCCGCGTGCGACCAGTACTCGAACGCGTGGGGCCGGGGCGGGGCCGTGCCGACGGGTGCCGGGGTCCAGTACGCCTCGTCGACCGTCCTGCGGCCGACGGCGCCGAGGCGCGCGTACGGGATGAGTTCGTGGGAGCGGGCCAGGACGGAGATGGTGTCGAGCTGGACCGCGCCCAGGTGCCGCAGCACGCCCCGTACGCCGCCCCTGCGGTCGGGGGCTCCCAGGAACCCCTGCGCGCGCAGGGCGATCCGACGGGCCTCGTCGGCGGAGAGTTCGGCGGTCGGGCGCGGCAGACTCGTCATGGTCCGCACGATAGGCGGTGCCACTGACAATCGCTCCCGGCCCTGCCGGTCATGTCAGGTCGGACGGGGGGTGAACGGCTGTCCGGGCGTGGGAAGGTACGGCGTCGTGGACGGCAGTCCGAGGTCCGACGGGAGCAGGGAACCGACCCAGCAGTCGCGGCGTACGCCCTTGTTGTTGACGCCCGCGCGCAGGGTGCCCTCCAGGACGAAACCGGCGCGTTCGGCGACCGCGAGGGAACCCGTGTTGCCCACCTCCGCCCGCCACTCGACGCGGTCCATGGCCCGCTGGGTGAACGCCCAGCGGCAGGCGGTGAGCGCGGCCTCGGTGATGTAGCCGTTGCCCCGGTGCTCCTTCGTCGCCCAGAAACCGATCTCGCCGACGCCCAGGCCACGCATCGTGACGGCGAGCATGCCGGCGAGTTCGCCGTCGACCGGCAGGAAGACACCGAAGGTGAACATCGAGCAGTCCGCCCACCCGTCGGGCACCATCTGCTCGGTGAATGCGGTGGCGTGCTCGCGCAGGTACGGCGACGGGATCGTGGTCCAGCGCTGGATGTCGGGATCCTGGACGGCGTCGAACACGGCGTCGGTGTCGTGTGCTCCCACCGTGCGCAGCAGGAGTCGTTCGGAAGTCAGTGTGACGGGGTCCATCGGCCGATTCTGCTCGGGCTTCGGTGAGGAAGCCATCACTTTCGCACTGTGTGAGGACGTCGTTACGTTTCGTGGCGCCGACGCGGCACCTTCCGCATCCTCCGCCCGTTGTCTCTGTGGCTGTCACATGCAGACCTCCCGGCGCGGTGGGGTCCTCGCTTACGATGGCCGTTGCTCAAGCTGTGATTTGAATCTGCCATTGAAACCGACAGTCCCAGGCCCGACCGGCAAGGAGACAAACCCTCGTGTCCGTCCTCTCGAAGATCATGCGTGCAGGCGAAGGAAAGATCCTGCGCAAGCTGCACCGCATCGCGGACCAGGTCAAGTCCATCG
Source organism: Streptomyces sp. NPDC127119 (assembly GCF_042677425.1). Lineage (NCBI taxonomy): Bacteria > Bacillati > Actinomycetota > Actinomycetes > Kitasatosporales > Streptomycetaceae > Streptomyces > Streptomyces sp. NPDC127119. The sequence continues at coordinate 17,065 of NZ_JBHXTO010000123.1, forward strand.
AAGAGGACTTCGTCGACCTCTCCGACGCCGAGCTGCGCGCCCTGACCGATGAGTACAAGCAGCGGTACGCGGACGGCGAGAGCCTCGACGACCTGCTGCCCGAGGCGTTCGCGACCGTGCGCGAGGCCGCCAAGCGCGCCCTCGGCCAGCGCCCCTACGACGTACAGATCATGGGCGGCGCCGCGCTTCACCTCGGCTACGTCGCCGAGATGAAGACCGGTGAGGGCAAGACCCTGGTCGGCACGCTGCCCGCGTATCTGAACGCCCTCTCCGGAGAAGGCGTCCACCTCATCACGGTCAACGACTACCTGGCCGAGCGCGACTCCGAGATGATGGGCCGCGTCCACAAGTTCCTGGGCCTGACCGTCGGCTGCATCCTGGCCAACATGACGCCGGCCCAGCGCCGCGAGCAGTACGGCTGCGACATCACGTACGGCACGAACAACGAGTTCGGCTTCGACTACCTGCGCGACAACATGGCGTGGTCGCAGGACGAACTGGTGCAGCGCGGCCACAACTTCGCGATCGTCGACGAGGTCGACTCGATCCTGGTCGACGAGGCCCGTACGCCGCTGATCATCTCCGGCCCCGCCGACCAGGCCACCAAGTGGTACGGCGACTTCGCGAAGCTCGTCACGCGCCTGAAGAAGGGCGAGGCGGGCAACACCCTCAAGGGCATCGAGGAGACCGGCGACTACGAGGTCGACGAGAAGAAGCGCACCGTCGCCATCCACGAGCCCGGTGTCGCCAAGGTCGAGGACTGGCTGGGCATCGACAACCTCTACGAGTCGGTGAACACGCCTCTGGTGGGCTACCTGAACAACGCCATCAAGGCCAAGGAGCTCTTCAAGAAGGACAAGGACTACGTCGTCATCGACGGCGAAGTCATGATCGTCGACGAGCACACCGGCCGTATCCTCGCCGGCCGCCGCTACAACGAGGGCATGCACCAGGCGATCGAGGCGAAGGAAGGGGTGGACATCAAGGACGAGAACCAGACCCTCGCCACGATCACCCTGCAGAACTTCTTCCGCCTCTACAAGCGCCACGACCACAACGGCAAGGACGTCCCCGGCCTCTCCGGCATGACCGGTACGGCGATGACCGAGGCGGCCGAGTTCCACCAGATCTACAAGCTCGGTGTCGTCCCGATCCCGACCAACCGGCCCATGGTCCGCAAGGACCAGTCGGACCTGATCTACCGCACCGAGGTCGCGAAGTTCGACGCGGTGGTCGACGACATCGCCGAGAAGCACGAGAAGGGCCAGCCGATCCTCGTCGGCACCACCTCGGTCGAGAAGTCCGAGTACCTCTCGCAGCAGCTCAGCAAGCGCGGCATCCAGCACGAGGTGCTGAACGCGAAGCAGCACGACCGCGAGGCCCCGATCATCGCCCAGGCCGGCCGCAGGGGCGCCGTCACCGTCGCCACGAACATGGCCGGCCGCGGTACGGACATCAAGCTCGGCGGCAACCCCGACGACCTCGCCGAGGCGGAGCTGCGTCAGCGCGGCCTCGACCCCGAGGAGCACATCGAGGAGTGGGCCGCGGCGCTGCCGGCCGCCCTGGAGCGCGCCGAGAAGGCCGTCCAGACCGAGTTCGAAGAGGTCAAGGACCTCGGCGGGCTCTACGTGCTGGGCACCGAGCGGCACGAGTCGCGCCGTATCGACAACCAGCTGCGCGGTCGTTCCGGCCGACAGGGCGACCCGGGCGAGTCCCGCTTCTACCTGTCCCTGGGCGACGACCTGATGCGGCTCTTCAAGGCGCAGATGGTCGAGCGCGTCATGTCGATGGCGAACGTGCCGGACGACGTGCCGATCGAGAACAAGATGGTCACCCGTGCCATCGCCTCCGCCCAGTCGCAGGTCGAGACGCAGAACTTCGAGACCCGCAAGAACGTCCTCAAGTACGACGAGGTCCTCAACCGGCAGCGCGAGGTCATCTACGGCGAGCGCCGCCGTGTCCTGGAGGGCGAGGACCTGCAGGAGCAGATCCAGCACTTCATGAACGACACGATCGACGCGTACATCGACGCCGAGACCGCGGAGGGCTTCGCCGAGGAGTGGGACGTCGACCGGCTGTGGGGCGCGTTCAAGCAGCTCTACCCGGTGAAGGTCACCGTCGAGGAGCTGGAGGAGGCGGCCGGCGACCGGGCCGGTCTGACCGCCGAGTTCATCTCCGAGTCCATCAAGGACGACATCTACGAGCAGTACTCGGCGCGCGAGGAGCAGCTCGGCTCCGAGATCATGCGTGAGCTGGAGCGGCGGGTCGTGCTGTCGGTCCTGGACCGCAAGTGGCGTGAGCACCTCTACGAGATGGACTACCTCCAGGAGGGCATCGGCCTGCGCGCGATGGCCCAGAAGGACCCGCTGGTCGAGTACCAGCGCGAGGGCTTCGACATGTTCACCGCCATGATGGACGGCATCAAGGAGGAGTCCGTCGGCTACCTGTTCAACCTGGAGGTCCAGGTCGAGCAGCAGGTCGAGGAGGTTCCGGTCGAGGACGCGAAGCCGTCGCTCGACAAGAAGGACGCCGTTCCCGCCGGCGGGGGTGCGCGTCCGGAGATCCGGGCCAAGGGGCTCGACGCTCCGCAGCGGCCGGACCGGCTGCACTTCTCCGCGCCCACGGTCGACGGTGAGGGCGGTGTCGTCGAGGGCGACTTCGCCACGGACGACGAGCCTGTGCGGTCGGAGTCGGACGGGCTTACCCGGGCCGAGCGGCGTAAGCAGCAGAAGAGTGGGCGTCGGCGCAAGAAGTGACGTAGCGCTCCGCTGGGTTTTCGGGGCTTGTGAGGGTCGCTCTGTGAGCGGGTGAAGGGTCGGGGGCCGGGGTGGCGCCCGGCCCTTTGCGTTGGGCTCCGCCTGGGGCTCCGCCTGGGGCTGGGGCTGCCTGGGCCTTGCCCTTGCCCTTGGGCGCTGGGCCCCGGGCCAGCCTCCGGGCTTCGGGCCTTGGCCTTCGGCCTTCGGCCCGGGGGTGGGAGCGGGTGGGTGCGGGGTGGTGGGGGCGGGCCCAAAGGATTGCGCAGTTCCCCGCGCCCCTGAGGGTGGGGGGTTGCGGTGTATGGGTGGTTGCGGGGTGGTGGGGGTGGGCCTGAAGGATTGCGCCGTTCCCCGCGCCCCTGGGGGTGGGGGTGGTTGTGGTGTTTGGGTGGTTGCGGGGTGGTGGGGGTGGGCCTGAAGGATTGCGTCGTTCCCCGCGCCCCTGGGGGTGGGGGTGGCTGTGGTGTTTGGGTGGGTGCCGGTTCGTTGTGGCTGGTCGCGCAGTTCCCCGCGCCCCTGAAGGTGGCTGTCAGTCGTCTTGGGGTGGGGGCATTCGGGTGCCGCCCAGTTCTACTGCTGTGCAGCGCCAGCGGAGGTCCGGGCCCTGTTCCAGGCGGAAGGCCATGGCGCGTAGCCGGTCGCCGGCGCCGATGCGGGCGAAGGCCTCGACCGCGCCCGGGCCGGCCACGTAATAGCCGATGTCCCGGACGAACGGGCGGGTGCCGCGGGTGCGGAGCGGGCTGTGTTCGGCGAGCCAGGCCAGTTCGTCGTACGCGCGGCCCGCGGTGTGCCGGAGCATGCAGTGGACCGGGCGGTGCCCGCTGAGCACCTCGACGAGACGGTCGGCGAAGACGTCCGTGGGGCGCGGCTGTGCGGCCCGTGGCGCGGCCGAGGCGCTCTTCGGCGTCGTGCGCGGTGCTGTGCCGCCCGGGCGGCGCGTGTCGTGGCGTACGGGGGGCCGGGTGCCCTGGGTGCGCCTTGTCCTGGTCATCACCTTGTTCACGGCGGAGCCCCATTCGGTCGGACCGGCTGATACCGGTCGGTAACTTTCCGTTGGGGATCTTGTACGGGGCCGGGGCGAGCGACCGCAAGCGGACCGGGCGGGCGCCGGGATTGCCGGGATGTTCACCTATCAGGGGGACGGGAGCGGCGGCGGACTTAGGGGGGCCTGGGGTCCACCGGGTGACGTGCGGGACGGGGGTGGACGCCCGGGCAGGGGTGGGTACGGACTCGAAAGGGGACACCCGCACGTATCCTGAAGACCTTCCGGCAGGTGCGGGACCCGCCCACGGAACCACGTCTACGAAAGCGGTCGGCCATGCGCGTGTACGTCCCTCTGACCCTCTCCGGTCTCGCCGAGGCGTACAAGACGGGTGAGCTCGGCTCGGGACCCTTCGTCGCGTACGCCGTCACGCCCGCGCTGCGCGAGTGGTACCTCTCCGACGACATCGAGGAACTGGAGTACGCGGCGCTGAACCGGGCCGCGCTCGCCTCCCTGCGACTGGTCGCGCTCGATCCCGGCACCCCGCGCCGACGCGTGGTCGTCGCCGTCGACGTGCCGGACGGGGCCGCGGTCGCCGAGCCCGGCCTGGGACCCGACCCCGCGTCCCTCGGCGAGCTGAGGGTCGGCGCGGCCGTCGCGCTGGCCAAGGCCGCGGCCGTACACGTCGACTCGGACGAGGCGGAGCCGGAGGTGACGGCCGCCGCGGACGCGCTGGGCGCGGCGGACCGCGGCGACGACGACGCGCAGTTCGTCGTGGACGGGGCCGCGGACCACGAGCTGCTCTGGTTCGCCACGCAGGAGATCCCGAACCTCGTGGGGCTCGGCGACTGAAGCACTCCGGGGGCGTGTGTCGCCCGGCGGGTGCTCCCGCAGACCATTCGAAGCGCACATGGGGCTTTGTCGGTGGTGCCGGGTACTTTTTGGATATGGGGATGCGCGGAGCGACACATATCGTCTGGGACTGGAACGGGACGCTGTTCCACGACAACAAGGCAATCATCGGCGCGACGAACGCGGCGTTCGCGGAGCTGGGCATACCGTCGATCACGCTGGAGCGGTACCGGGAGCTGTACTGCGTGCCCGTGCCGAAGTTCTACGAGCGGCTGATCGGGCGGCTGCCGACGGACGACGAGTGGGAGGTCATGGACGCGGTCTTCCACCGGTACTACGCGGAGCACCGGATGGGGTGCGGGCTCACCGACGGGGTGCCCGGGCTGCTCGCCGGGTGGGTGTCGGGCGGGCGGAGCCAGTCGATCCTGAGCATGTACGGGCACGAGGAACTGGTGCCGTTGGTGCGGGGGTTCGGCATCGAGCCCCATTTCGTGCGGGTCGACGGGCGGACCGGGCCTTCGGGCGGCAGCAAGGCCGAGCACATGGTGCGGCATCTGAGAGCCCTGACGGGCGTCGACCCCGCTCGTACGGTGGTGATCGGGGACGCGGCGGACGATGCGATCGCTGCGCGGCATGTGGGGGCGAAGGCCGTGCTGTACACCGGGGGGTCGCACAGTCGGGGCAGTCTTGAGGGGGTGGGGGTGCCGGTGGTGGATTCGCTCGCGGAGGCGGTGACTCTGGCCGAGTGGTTGGCGGCGTGAGTTCGTGGGGCTCGGCCCCCTGGTCGATGTGAGCCCTGCGGCTCGGGCTGTGACCTGTGGGCCCTGTGGCCTTCGGCCGGAGGTTGAGTGTCGGGTGCGGGTTCGTCGTGGCTGGTCGCGCAGTTCCCCGCGCCCCTTAAAGGCGCAGTTGCCTGCGCCCCCTCAAGGGCGCGGCGCCCGCGGCCCTGAACGGTGCGGTGCCCGCGCCTTTTGTAGGGCGCTGTGTCCGTGGGGCTCAAGTGCACAGTCGGCGGCCAAGCGAACTGTGCAAAGTGTCAAAAAGGTGATCCCTGTTTTGTACACATACGGCTCGTGACGAGGCCCCCCGCAGGGGCGATAGCCTTGGTGCGTGATCAGCGCGATACGTCGCGGGGGCATCGTTGCCCCTGCCCTGCGCCCGGACCGCACGGACGACATCCGTGACCGGGCGGTCGCTGGTCCCCGCGAGCGGGCAGCCGCGGAACAGGCACCGAGATCAGGGTCACACCCTCCGGTGCCGCCAAATATGGCCGATAACGCCCCGCTCATCTCTCATCGCGGCATAGCGTCGGATCAGACCGGACACCCCGCGTCGCGGCGCTACGTCACTTCACGTTCTACGACGTCACGCAACGGCGCGCGACAGGAGCCAGAGGACAATGCAGACCAAGCTGGACGAAGCCAAGGCCGAGCTGCTCGAACGAGCCGCCCGGGTTGCTGAGAACAGCCCGGCCGGGGGGAATTCTCACCTGCCGACCGGGAAGACGGGCGCGAGCGCTCCCGACCAGGACACATTGCTCGCGTTCCTCCAGCGCTACTACCTGCACACCGCCCCGGAGGACCTCGCCGACCGCGACCCGGTCGATGTCTTCGGCGCCGCCTTCTCGCACTACCGGCTGGCCGAGAAGCGCCCCCAGGGCACGGCGAACGTAAGAGTCGTCACCCCGACCGTCGAGGAGAACGGCTGGACCTGCAGCCACTCCGTCGTCGAGGTCGTCACCGACGACATGCCCTTCCTCGTCGACTCGGTGACCAACGAGCTGTCCCGGCAGAGCCGCGGGATCCATGTCGTGATCCACCCGCAGTTCGTCGTGCGGCGCGACCTCACCGGCGAGCTCATCGAGGTCCTCAGGACCCGCCCAAGCGGCGACCTCCCGCACGACGCCTCGATCGAGTCCTGGATCCACGTCGAGATCGACCGCGAGACCGACCGCGCCGATCTCAAGCAGATCACCGCCGATCTGCTGCGGGTCCTGTCCGACGCCCGTGAGGCCGTCGAGGACTGGGAGAAGATGCGCGACTCGGCGCTGCGGATCGCCGAGGAACTGCCCAAGGAGCCCACCGCCGACGACCTGCGCGACCAGGAGGTGGAGGAGGCCCGCGAACTGCTGCGCTGGCTCGCGGACGACCACTTCACCTTCCTGGGCTACCGCGAGTACGAGCTGCACGACGACGACTCGCTGGCCGCCGTCCCCGGGACCGGGCTCGGTGTCCTGCGTTCCGACCCGCAGCACGGCGAGGACGAGAGCCACCCCGTCAGCCCGTCCTTCGAGCGGCTGCCCGCCGACGCCCGCGCGAAGGCCCGTGAGCACAAGCTCCTCGTCCTCACGAAGGCGAACAGCCGCGCCACCGTGCACCGGCCGTCCTACCTCGACTACGTCGGCGTGAAGAAGTTCGACGCCGACGGCAACGTCGTCGGGGAGCGGCGCTTCCTGGGCCTGTTCTCCTCCGCCGCCTACACCGAGTCCGTGCGCCGGGTGCCCGTCATCCGCCGCAAGGTCGCCGAGGTCCTGCGCGGCGCAGGCTTCTCGCCCAACAGCCACGACGGTCGCGACCTCCTCCAGATCCTGGAGACGTACCCGCGCGACGAGCTCTTCCAGACCCCGCCCGACGAACTGCGGGCGATCGTCACGTCCGTGCTGTACCTCCAGGAGCGGCGCCGGCTGCGGCTCTACCTGCGCCAGGACGAGTACGGGCGCTACTACTCCGCGCTCGTCTACCTCCCGCGCGACCGCTACACCACCGGCGTGCGCCTGCGGATCATCGACATCCTCAAGGAGGAGCTCGGCGGCATCAGCGTCGACTTCACCGCCTGGAACACCGAATCGATCCTCTCCCGGCTGCACTTCGTGGTCCGGGTCCCGCAGGGCACCGAGCTGCCGCAGCTCAGCGACGCCGACAAGGACCGCATCGAGGCGCGGCTCGTCGAGGCCGCCCGCTCCTGGGCCGACGGTTTCGCCGAGGCGCTGAACACCGAATGCGGCGAGGAGCGCGCGGCCGAACTGCTGCGCCGCTACGGCAACGTCATCCCCGAGGGCTACAAGGCCGACCACAACCCGCGCACCGCGGTCGCCGACCTGGTCCGCCTGGAACAGCTCGGCGACGGCAAGGACTTCGACCTCAGCCTGTACGAGCCGGTCGGCGCCGCCCCCGGAGAGCGCCGCTTCAAGATCTACCGCATCGGCGAGTCGGTCTCTCTCTCCGCCGTCCTGCCGGTCCTCACCCGGCTCGGCGTCGAGGTCACCGACGAGCGGCCCTACGAACTGCGCTGCCCGGACCGTGACTCGGCGTGGATCTACGACTTCGGTCTGCGGCTGCCCAAGTCGCTCGGCGGCAACGGCGACCACCTCGGTGACGACGGCCGCGAGCGGTTCCAGGAGGCCTTCGCGGCGACCTGGACCGGGCGCGCCGAGAACGACGGCTTCAACTCCCTCGTCCTGAGCGCCGGACTGAACTGGCGGCAGGCGATGGTGCTGCGCGCGTACGCCAAGTACCTGCGCCAGGCCGGTTCGACGTTCAGCCAGGACTACATGGAGGACACCCTCCGCAGCAACGTCCACACCACCCGGCTGCTCGTCTCGCTCTTCGAGGCCCGCATGTCGCCGGACCGGCAGCGGGCGGGCACCGAGCTGACCGACGCCCTCCTGGAGGAGCTGGACGCCGCTCTCGACCAGGTGGCCAGCCTCGACGAGGACCGGATCCTCCGCTCCTTCCTCACCGTCATCAAGGCGACCCTGCGCACGAACTTCTTCCAGGAGGCGGGCGGCGGCGTACCGCACGACTACGTCTCCATGAAGTTCGACCCGCAGGCCATCCCGGACCTGCCCGCGCCGCGTCCGGCGTACGAGATCTGGGTGTACTCGCCGCGGGTCGAGGGCGTGCACCTGCGGTTCGGCAAGGTCGCGCGCGGCGGGCTGCGCTGGTCCGACCGGCGTGAGGACTTCCGCACCGAGATCCTCGGGCTCGTCAAGGCGCAGATGGTCAAGAACACCGTCATCGTGCCCGTCGGCGCCAAGGGCGGCTTCGTCGCCAAGCAGCTCCCCGACCCCGCGGTGGACCGCGACGCCTGGATGGCCGAGGGCGTCCGCAGCTACAAGACCTTCATCTCGGCGCTGCTCGACATCACCGACAACATGGTGGCCGGTGATGTCGTACCGCCCTCCGACGTCGTACGGCACGACGGCGAGGACACCTACCTGGTGGTCGCCGCCGACAAGGGCACGGCGACGTTCTCGGACATCGCCAACGGCGTGGCCGAGTCGTACAACTTCTGGCTCGGGGACGCCTTCGCCTCCGGCGGCTCGGCGGGCTACGACCACAAGAAGATGGGCATCACCGCCCGCGGCGCCTGGGAGTCCGTGAAGCGCCACTTCCGCGAGCTGGGCGTCAACACCCAGACCGAGGACTTCACGGTCGTCGGCGTCGGCGACATGAGCGGTGACGTCTTCGGCAACGGCATGCTGCTCTCCGAGCACATCCGCCTGGTCGCCGCCTTCGACCACCGGCACATCGTCATCGACCCGCGCCCGGACGCCGCGACCTCGTACGCCGAGCGCCGCCGCCTCTTCGAGCTGCCGCGCTCGTCCTGGGCCGACTACGACAAGGAGCTGCTGTCGCAGGGCGGCGGCATCTTCCCCCGTACGGCCAAGGCCATCCAGCTCAACAGCCACATCAGGGAAGCTCTCGGCATCGAGGGCAACATCGGCAAGATGACCCCCGCCGACCTGATGCGGACCATCCTCGCCGCGCCGGTGGACCTGCTGTGGAACGGCGGCATCGGTACGTACGTGAAGGCGTCCACCGAGACGCACGCGGACGTCGGCGACAAGGCCAACGACGCCATCCGCGTGGACGGCGCCGACCTGCGGGTCAAGGTCGTCGGCGAGGGCGGCAACCTCGGCCTCACCCAGCTCGGCCGCATCGAGTTCGCGCAGGCCGGCGGCAAGGTCAACACCGACGCCATCGACAACAGCGCGGGCGTGGACACCTCCGACCACGAGGTGAACATCAAGATCCTGCTCAACGCGGTCGTCGCGGACGGCGACATGACCGTCAAGCAGCGCAACAAGCTGCTCTCCGAGATGACCGACGAGGTCGGCACGCTGGTCCTGCGCAACAACTACGCGCAGAACACGGCGCTCGCCAACGCGCTCGCCCAGTCGCCGAGCATGCTCCACGCCCAGCACCGCTACCTGCGGCACCTGGTGCAGGCCGGCCACCTCAACCGCGCGCTGGAGTTCATGCCCACCGAGCGGCAGATCAAGGAGCGGCTCAACGCCGGGCACGGGCTGACGCAGCCGGAGACGGCCGTCCTCCTCGCGTACACGAAGATCACGGTCTCCGACGAGCTGCTGCACACGTCGCTGCCCGACGACGAGTACCTGCGGAGCCTGCTGCACGCGTACTTCCCGAGCGCGCTCGGGAAGCAGTTCGCCGAACAGATCGACAACCACCCGCTGCGGCGCGAGATCGTCACGACCGTGCTGGTCAACGACACGGTCAACACCGGTGGTACGAGCTTCCTGCACCGGCTGCGGGAGGAGACCGGGGCGTCCCTGGAAGAGATCGTCAGGGCGCAGACCGCGGCCCGCGCGATCTTCAACTCCAGCTCCGTGTGGGACGGCGTCGAGGCGCTCGACAACACGGTCGACGCGGGCGTCCAGACCCGGATCCGGCTGCACTCGCGCCGGCTCGTCGAGCGCGGTACGCGGTGGCTGCTCAACAACCGGCCGCAGCCGATCCAGCTTGCCGAAACGATCAGCTTCTTCCAGGAGCGGGTCACACAGGTCTGGAGCGAGCTGCCCAACCTGCTGAGGGGCGCGGATCTGGAGTGGTACCAGCAGATCTACGACGAGCTGTCCGGGGCCGGGGTGACCGACGAGCTGGCGCAGCGGGTCGCCGGGTTCTCGTCCGCCTTCCCGACGCTCGACATCGTCGCGGTCGGTGACCGCATGGGCAAGGATCCGATGGCCGTCGCGGAGGTCTACTACGACCTCGGTGACCGGCTGCGGATCACCCAGCTCATGGACCGCATCATCGAGCTGCCCCGGGCCGACCGGTGGCAGTCGATGGCCCGTGCGTCCATCCGTGAGGACCTGTACGCGGCGCATGCGGCGCTCACCGCGGATGTGCTCGCTGCGGGGGATGGCTCCGCCACGCCTGAGCAGCGGTTCAAGGCGTGGGAGGAGAAGAACGCGGCGATTCTTGCTCGGGCGCGGACGACGCTTGAGGAGATTCAGGGGTCTGAGGCGTTCGATCTCGCGAATCTGTCTGTGGCCATGAGGACCATGCGGACGATGTTGCGGACGCATTCGTAGCGGTTGGCGTTGCGCTTGAAGAGGGGCACCCCTGTGGGTTGGGGGTGCCTCTTTCTTTTTTCGCCCCCGCCGCCCCTACCCGTTCCCGTCCACGCATGGGGCTGCGCCCCTCGCCCCCGTATCGCGCTCCGCGCTCGTCCTCAAACGCCGGACGGGCTGGAGATTGCCGCCGGTCCGGGGACATCTCAGCCCGTCCGG
>NZ_JBHXTO010000124.1:0-28084 GCF_042677425.1 Streptomyces sp. NPDC127119
GGGCGGGGGCCCCGGGCGGGGGGCCCCCCCCCCCCCCCCCCCGAGTCGTTGACGGGAACGGGTAGGGGCGGCGGGGGCGAAAACCCGACGTGACCCCCGCCGGCCCGCACCCCCTCAGACATACCGCCGCCCCGGCCCCACCCCCACCGCCCCCACAACCGCATCCGCCAACTCCCCCACCTCACCGGGCGCAAGCGTGGAAACGGTGATCCGCAACCCAGGAGGCGCGTCCGTGCGAAACCGCGCCCCGGCAGCCACGGCCCACCCGGAATGCAGCAGCCGCGCAACCGCCCCCGTCTCGTCCGGAACAGGCACCCACACGTTCATACCGCTGCACCCCTGCGCCCCCACCCCCCGCTCGGCAAGCGCACCGATCAACGCATCCCGACGGAGCCGATACGCCGACGCCACCACCCCGGTGTCCACGGCACCGCTCGACCACAGCCGCACCACGACCCGCTGCAGCAGCCGGCTGACCCATCCCGGCCCCAGCCGCTGCCGCCCCTGCACCCGGTCCATGGTGACCGGATCGCCGGTCAGCACGGCCAGCCGCAGATCGGGCCCATAGGCCTTGGCGACGGAGCGGGTGAAGGCCCAGTGCCGGGTCGCTCCGGCCAGCGGATGCAGGGGAAGGTCGACGATCCGATGCCCGTGGTCGTCCTCGACGAGCAGGGTCTCCGGGTACTGCTCCAGGACGGCCCGCAGCGCACGCGCGCGCGTGGCGCTCACCGCCGCACCGGTCGGGTTCTGCGCGCGGTCGGTGACGATCAGCGCCCGCGCACCGCTCTCCAGGGCGGCTCGTACGGCGCCGGGGAGCGGCCCCTCGGCGTCGACCCGGACGGGCACGGCCCGCAGTCCGAGGGCGGGGACGAGGTCGAGCACGCTGTGCCAGCCGGGATCCTCCACCGCGACGGCGTCCCCCGGCCTCAGGTGTGCGGCCAGTACCCGCTCGATGCCGTCGAGCGACCCCGAGGCGACCACGATCGGCCCGTCCGGCACTCCGTCCGCATCCAGGTCGGCGCGGGCGAGCCGGGCCAGGTCCGGGTCCACGGAGGCCTCTCCGTAGAGGGTCGGTTCGCGGTCCGCGAACTCCGCCGCCGCCGCGAACGCCTCACCGAGCGAGGGCAGCAGTGCCGGGTCCGGATTGCCGTCCGACAGGTTCCGTACGCCGGGCGGGACGTCCAGCCGGGACAGCTCCCGCGCGGTCGTCACCGGCTTGGAGCGCACACGGCTGCCGCGCCGGCCGGCGGTCTCGATGACTCCGCGTTCGCGCAGGGTGCGGTAGGCGGCCGCGACGGTATTGGGATTCACCTCAAGCTGGGACGCCAACTCCCGCATGGGCGGCAGCAGTTGGCCCGGCTCCAGCTCCCCCGAACCCACCGCGCGCTCGACACTGGCCGCAATCTCGGCTGCGCGCCTGCCTTCGATCCGATACTCTCCTAGCACAAAGCAGATTATGCACTAATACAAAAGACAACGCAAGGTGAACGCACCCGCCCCGGCGGACCACCCCACGTACCCCGCAGCACAGAGCACACAGCGCACACCTGCGAGCACCGACGACGCCCACCTGGAGAACCCCATGACGGAGACGGCCACCCCGCGCCCCGCCACCTACACCCCGACCGACCGCACGGTCCCCACCCGCTCCCGGGAGCGCGCCGCGTACGACCACGAGATGGTGCACGCGATCCTCGACGAGGGGTACGTCTGCCACCTCGGGTTCGTGCGCGACGGGGCGCCCGTCGTACTGCCCACGCTGTACGGACGGGTCGGCGAGCGGCTCTACGTGCACGGCTCGACCGGTTCGCGCCCGCTGCGCATGGCGGGGCAGACCGACCCGGGTCTGCCGGTCTGCCTCACGGTCACCCACGTGGACGGACTCGTGCTGGCCCGCTCGGCCTTCCACCACTCGATCAACTACCGCTCGGTCGTGGTGCACGGCGTGGCCCGCCAGGTGACGGACCCGGAGGAGAAGCGGCAGGCCCTGGACGCGCTGGTCGACCACGTGGTGCCCGGCCGCTCGCACGACTCCCGGGCCGCCAACGCCAAGGAGCTGGCCGCGACCTCCGTGCTGTGGCTCGACCTCGACGAGGTGTCGGCCAAGCTGCGCACCGGCGGCCCGAACGACGAGCCCGAGGACCTCGGCCTGCCCCACTGGACGGGAGTCCTCCCTGTCCGCACGACCTATGGAGTGCCCCTGCCGGCCGACGATCTGGCTCCGGGCATCGAGGTCCCGGACTACCTGACGACCCTCTGATGCTCATACATCCCTGGGACGCACCCCACGACGACTCCGAGTGGCAGCGGTGGCTGGCCGTCCACGACTTCGGACAGCTCGCGGTGAACGGCCTCCCCGGTGACCCACCGCACGTCCAGCCGCTCCACTTCCTCCACGACCCCGAACGCGGCGAGGTGCTCGCCCATCTGGCCCGGCCGAACCCGCTGTGGCCCGCTCTCCTGGCCGATCCGGTCGTGACCCTGAGCGTGGTCGACGACTACGTGTACGTCCCCGGCCCCTGGCTGGCACCGCCCGGTACCCCTGGCGAGCACGGCACCCCGACGAGTTTCTACGCGGCGGTACACCTGCGCTGCACCGCGCACGTGGTGGACGACCCCGCCGAGAAGGCCGCGTTGCTGAACCGCCAGGTCGGCCACTTCCAGCCGGAGGGCGGTTCCGCCGAAGCCGCCGTCGGAGAGGCCCCGTACGGCCGCCTCCTGCCCGGGATCCGGGGCCTCCGACTCGAAGTGACGGGCGTACGGGCGAAATTCAAGTACGCGAATCACCGTACGGAGGAAGTCCAGGACCGTGTCGCCGCCGAACTGTCCGCGAGGGGTGGCCCCCGGGACGCGGCGGCGCGAGAGCAACTGATGAGGCGCCGCCGGGCCTGACACGGCTCCGGCGCCGGGTCTCCCCCGTGTCCGACCGTGCCGTATGGGCCCTACAGGGGTGGGCCCACACGGCACGGCCCCTACCCGGCGGTACCCCGCCCGGACAGCCGCTCCCTCTCGGCGCCGTCCACGCCGTCCGAGCCGTCCACGCCGGCCACTCCCTGTGCCACCGGAGTCTGCGACCCCTTGGTCGGCGCGGACGTCTGCGCGATGAAGGCACCGCACAGCACCACCGCCCCGCCGATGATCTGGGGCGCCGAAAGATGCTCCCCGAGCAGGATCCAGGCGAGCACGGTCGCGATGACCGCCTCCAGACACGCCACGACTCCGGCCACCTGCGGCGAGAGCCTGCGCACCGCGAGAACACCGGTCACGTAGGCGACGACCGTCGCGATCAGCACGATCCACCCCAGGAGCAGCGAGGCGGCCACGGTCGTCCCGTCCATGTCCGCACCTCCCCCGAGGACCGACCAGTCCATGCCCCACGGCCGCGCCACGAGCGTCAGGACGAACGCGCCGACGAGCAGCCCGTACGCGATGACGCCGAGCGGGGCCGGAGCTTCCTCCCCCGCGTCGCCGCCCTGGTCGGACAGGACGAAGTAACCGACCTGGCAGCACGCGGCGCCGAGCGCCAGCAGCAGTCCGAGGACGTCGAAGCTCAGCCCGGCCCACACCTCGACGACACAGGCGAGACCGCCGACGGCCAGGACGACGCCGAGGGCCGCGGCACGGGTGACGGGCCGGCGCTGCACGAACCGCACCCACCCGAGGACCAGCGCGGGCGCCAGGTACTCGACGAGCAGGGCGACACCGACGGGGATCCGGGAGATGGAGGCGAAGTAGAAAGCCTGGACACCGGCGACGGCCAGCAGTCCGAATCCGGCGAGCAGCGCGGGGCGCTCGCGGACCAGGTTCCGGTGGCGTACCGCGAGCGGCAGCATGACCAGGGCGGCGCCCGCGACGCGCAGCCAGACGACGTGCAGGGGGTCGAGGCCCGCCTCGATCAACGGTTTGGCGGCGACGCCGGAGCCGCCGAAGGCGACCGCCGACCCGAGCGCGAGCCCCAGCCCGACGCCTCTGCCACGGTGGCCCCGGCTGATCTCTGACGTATGCACCGGCACATGATGACAGGCGACGACATGAGCGTCACCCCCGTTGACACCTGTCTCAACGATTGGACGCGCGCATGCCCGTACGCGCCGATCCCGCCGACGGCCCGGGTTCAGGCTTCGAGGCCGCGGCCCCGCTCCGCCACACCGTCGAGGCGCACCAGCAGTTCCCGGGCGTCGACCCCCGCGCGTCCCAGCACTTCCACGGCCCGCGACTCGGGTTCGGCGACGAGTGCGGCGAGCAGGTCGACGCCGTCCGCGAACGGGTCACCCCGCCGCACGGCACGTTCGTACGCGGAGGCCATGACGCCGGCCGCCACCGGCGACCACCCGTCCCCGGTCACCGTCGGCACGGCACCGGAGTCCTCGACGGAACTCTGCCAGCGGAGCCCGTAGCCGATGCTGCGCTGGACGAGGTAGCCGAGCAGCCGGGCGACCTGCGGGCCGCTCTCGAAGGCCTCGCGCACCTCGGGGTCCGACTCCAGGAGCGTATGCAGCAGGTGAGCCGTGTCGATCTGCCGGTCACCGTCCCGCAACGCCCTCCTGCGCGCGCTCGCGACCATCGCCGCCAGCTCGGCACTGAGGTGGGCCTCGGCATCGGGGGCCACCGGGCCGCGCTCGGCGGCCTGCTGGTGGGGACTGTGGGGAAGGCGGTGTTGCACGTCTCCCACCTCATCAGTCCGCCGGCTTCCGGTCATCCGCGTGGGGAAGCATTTCCACGTCCGACACAGGGTGGGCACCGGTGTCCGGCTCCTCCTCCTTACGGATGACATCACGCTGTTTTCCCCGAAGCAGCGCGCGCCGCTTTGCTCCGCGCCCCATGCGCAACCGTGTCGCTCCGGCGCACGTCCACACGGGCATGGAGAGCAGGTGCTGGCTGGTGGCCCTGCCGTCGGTGGACGGCAGACAGTACGTGTACCGGGTGTACGCACCCGAGGACGCGCTGCTCGCCGACCTGTTCTGGGAGGCGTGGCACTGCCACGACGAAGGGCCCTTCCCGCGCGCGTGGGACGTGTTCGACGCGGCGGTGATACGACGGATGCACTGAGCCCGCCGCCACAGCCCCACACTCTCTGACGGTTCATCAGTATTGAATGTTCACGGCTCTACGGCTACGTTCCGCGACACCGTAGCCAGCTGCGCCCGGCGCAGCGCCCGAGACAAAGGGGTGGCCGCATGGCCGAAGTCAGCGCGGAAGCACGGATTGAGGCGCCCGCCGAGAAGGTCTGGGCGCAGCTCACGGACTTCCCCTCGCACGGCGAGTGGAACTCCACCCACACCAGCTTCCCCAAGGGCGGCCCCGAGACTCTCGAAGTCGGCGGCACCTTCGAGGAGAACATGAAGCTCATGGGCTTTCCCGCCGAGGTCAACTGGACCATCGAGGAGCTGGAGACGGCCCGTACGCTCGCGATCCGCGGCAAGGGACCCATGTCCGTGACGGTCGCCACGCGCTACACCCTGATCCCGGACGGGGAAGCCACCACGGTCCGTATCGACGGCGAGTTCACGGGCGCCGCCGTCTCACTGATGGCGGGCAAGCTCAAGGATTCGGCGACGGCCGCCCTCAACGAGTCCCTGCGCAAACTGAGCGGGCTCGTCTCCTGAAGGACTCCCCGCCACCCCCACAGACATTTCCACACGCACGCAGCCCCCACTCCGTCCCCCGGCCGCATGGGGGGTACCTCGAAGCCGAGGCACCCCCCTTGTCGCGGCCCACTGTCACGGCCCGTTCGGCCGGGTGAGCCATCAGTCCTCGTCGGCGAGGATCAGATACAGCTTCTTGCGTGATTCGTTGATGACGGCCAGCGCCTTCTCGCGCTGCTCCTTGCTGCCGGTCTTCCAGACCTGCCCGAACGCCTCCATCAGACCGAAGCCGGCCTGCCGGATGTCGCTCAGTGCCTCCCAGTCGACCCCGCGCCCCGCGTCCTCCCAGGGCGCTTCCGCACCCTCGTCGGCCGCGACGCGACCCTCGTCGGTCAGTGAGAACAGCTTCTTGCCGCCCTCGGTCGCACTGCTGATCAGACCTTCGTCCTCCAGCAGCTGAAGGGTGGGGTACACCGAGCCGGGGCTGGGCTTCCACGCCCCGCCGCTGCGCTCGGCGATCTCCTGGATCATCTCGTAACCGTGCATGGGCCGGTCCTTGAGCAGGGCCAGGATCGACGCGCGCACGTCGCCGCGCCGCGCCCTGCCGCGCGGTCCTCCCCGGCCTCCGCGCCCGCCCCAGGGGCCCGGGCCGAAGCCGGGACCACCGAAGCCGGGTCCGAAGGGGCCGAACGCCCCGCGCCGGCCTTCGAAGCCGCCCTCACCGGGACCGCCGGGGCCACCCCGGCCGCGTCCACGGCCGTGTCCATGCCCATGACCGGGGCCGAAGCCCGGTCCGTATTCCTCTCCATGGGAACGCATCGCAATCACTCCATTCCATCGTTGATCTGTCGCGATGCGTCAACGATATATCGGAATAGCTCGCCCGACAAGCCCCTACCGACAGAGGGCGGCCAGCAGGCGGACCGGAGAGAGGCAGAAAAGTGGCCGCCCGCCCCGGATTGGCCTTGGCCCGTGCCCGTGAGCAGCACCTACCGTCGGGCGCATGCGGATTCGTATCGTCGACGCCTTCACCGACCGCCCCTTCGCCGGCAACCCGGCCGGGGTCCTCCTCCTCGACGGCTCGGCGTCCTTCCCGGACGACGCCTGGCTGCAGAACGTGGCCCTGGAGGTCAACCACGCCGAGACGGCGTTCGCCCACCCCCTCCCCGAGGGGGGCGAGGCCGACTGGGCGCTGCGCTGGTTCACCCCCGCCGCCGAGGTCGCGCTGTGCGGCCACGCGACACTCGCCACCGCCCATGTGCTGGTCACCACGGGAGCCGTACAGGGGCCCGTGCGGTTCGCGACGAGGAGCGGTGTGCTCATCGCGACCCCGAGGGACGACGGCTCGCTCACGCTGGACTTCCCGACCGCCCCGCTCACCGCGGTCGAGATCCCGGCGGGCGTGGCCGAGGCCCTGGGCGCCGAACCCGTCTCCACCCATGACACCGGCCCGGACATCGGCGACCTGCTCGTCGAACTCGCCGACGAGAAGACGGTCCTGGGCCTCAGGCCGGACACCGCGTCCCTGGGGCGCCACTCCGAGCGCGGCATCATCGCCACGGCCCGCGCCGAAGACCCCTCCCGGGGCTACGACTTCGTGTCCCGCTGCTTCTTCCCGAACATCGGCATCGACGAGGACCCGGTCACCGGCAGCGCCCACACGGCCCTCGCCCCGTTCTGGTCCGAGCGCCTGGGCCGCACCGAACTCACCGGCCTCCAGGCGTCGGCCCGCTCCGGGCGCGTCCGTACGGAACTCCGGGGCGACCGCACCCTGCTCTCGGGCCGCGCGGTCACCGTGATCGAGGGCGACCTGCTCGTGTGACCAGCGCGAACCGGCCGCGGAACGGACAAAGGGGCGTACGGCTCACCCGTACGCCCCTCCGCGTGCCCCACCTGGACCGCGCGCCCCGCATGCCCCGCGTCAATGCACTCGCCGCTCAGGCGGTGGGCAGCCAGTCGACCTTTCCCGCCAGCAGCGCGTACCCCACGAACGCCCCGATGTCGAGGAGCGAGTGGGCGACCACCAGCGGCCCGATCCGGCCCCACCGGCGGTAGAGGTAGACGAAGACCACGCCCATCACCATGTTGCCGATGAACCCGCCGATGCCCTGGTAGAGGTGGTACGAGCCACGCAGCACCGAGCTGGCCACCAGCGCGGTGAGCGGGGTCCAGCCCAGCTGGGCGAGTCTGCGCAGCAGGTACCCGACGACGATGACCTCCTCCAGGATCGAGTTCTGGAGCGCGGAGAGGATCAGCACCGGGTACTTCCACCACACCTCGGGCAGCGCCTCCGGCACCACGGTGAGGTTGAACCCGAGTCCGCGCGCCGCCAGATAGAAGGCGATGCCCGTGCTCCCGATGACGGCCGCGACCCCCGCTCCGCGGGCGAGGTCGAACCACGGGCGCGTGCGGTCGAACCCGAGGGTGCGCAGCCCCTTGCCCTCACGGATCAGGAAGTGCGCGACCAGGGCGACCGGCACCAGCGCGGACGCGATCCCGAACAGCTGCCAGGCCAGATCGAGCCAGGGACGGCCCGGGGCGGCCGAGGCGTTGAGCGTGGCCGCCTGATCCTTCAGGCCTCCCGGTCTGGTGACCGAGCCCACGAAGCTGATCAGCGCCGAGACCCCGCTGGCCCCGAGCGAGACTCCCAGTACGAGCAGCGTCTCGTCGCGGAGGATCCGCCGCCCGGGCTGCCCCTCGGCAAAAGATTCAGCCACCGGCTCCTGCCCCACCTGCACTCATGCCTCCAGTTGCGTAATCCCGCCTCATCCCCATCTTCGCCCCGCTAGGGTCTCGAAAGAAGTTGCGAAGATCGTGCGTGACAGGCCGTCAAGGGACGGACGCCATGTGGGGTGCACATCCCGTGTGCCATACCATTCGGCCATTTCACCGTTTCAACGGCTCCGGGCTCGATCAGGGAGGGGCACCACCGCCATGGGACGTCACAGCTTGCCCGACGGGTTGCGCAGGGGCGGCACCGCCCCCCGGTCACGGACGCGGCACCGCAATGTGGCGCTCGCGACCGCCCTGGTGACGATCCTCGCCGGAGGCACCGTCGCCGCGATCGACAGCGGCCTGCTCTCCTTCGGCTCGTCCTGCTGGGACAGCACCGTGCGGCTGAGGATCGCCGCGGCTCCCGGTATCGCGCCCGCGCTCAAGGACGCGGCCGAGTACGCCCGGGACCACGACGTGACGTCCGACGGCAGCTGTCTCGACGTCCGGGTGACCGCTCAGGACACCTACAAGGTCGCCGACGCCCTCCGGTCGAAGCGCAAGAACGCGACCGAATTCGAGGCGTGGGTGCCGGACTCGGGCATGTGGGTGGACAGGGTCATGGCCGACAACCAGTCGATCCCGGTGACACCGGCGGGCAACGTCGCCTCCTCACCCATCGGTGTCGCCATGGTCCCGTCGGCCGCGAAGTCCCTCGGCTGGCCCAAGAAGACGTACTCCTGGACCGAGCTGGCCGGGGTCACCATGACGAGCGACCGCCTCAAGCTGGGCGCGGGTGACCCCTCGCGCAGTGCCACGGGCCTGCTCGCGCTGACCCAGCTGGCACAGACGGCGGGAAAGTCGAAGGACGGCGACACCCTGGCGGCGGCCACCGCCAAGGCCCTCTCGCAGCGCACCTCCGACAGCGACGGCCAGGTCCTGGACACCCTGCCGCGCGACCTCTCCGGCACCGAGCAGGGCAACCCCAAGCGCAACCAGGCACTGATCCTCTCCGAGCAGGCGGCGTTCGCGTACAACGAGTCGGCGGACAGCGGCGACGATCTCGACCTCTTCTACCCGAAGGACGGCGCGCCCCGGCTCGACCATCCGTTCGCGCTGGTCGACGAGCCCAACCTGACCACGGACGAGAGCCGGGCCGCGCTGCGGTTCATGACGCTGCTCGGCGAGCCCGACGGGCGCAGGATCCTGGAGAAGCACGGCTTCCGTACGGACGAGGACGAGACCCCGGCCGCGCTGGTCGCCGAAGCCGGCGGCCGGGCCCCGCAGCCGTACCGGGAGGTGCCCGAGAAGCCGGCCACGGACAAGGAGATCGAGGAAGCCCTCGGCATGTGGACCATCACGGTGCAGAGTGCCCGCCTCACCACGGTCGTCGACGCCTCCTCGTCCATGTCGGACCCGGTGCCGGGCACCAGCGAGTCCCGGATGGACGTGACCAAGGCGGCGCTGCTCCAGGCCCTGGCCACGTTCACCCCGGAGGACGAGATCGGGCTGTGGAAGTTCTCCAGGAGGATCGACGGCAAACGCGACTACCGCGTCCTCGTGCCGACCGACCGGCTCGGCGACCAGGTGGAAGGCAGCACCCAGCGCGAGCGGCTGTCGGCGGCCTTCAGCGGCCTCAAGCCGGTCAAGGACGGCGCGACCGGCCTGTACGACACCACGCTGGCCGCGTACAAGGAGGCCGTGGCCTCCTACACGAAGGGCAAGTTCAACGCGGTGGTGCTGCTCACCGACGGGGTGAACCAGGACGCCGGCAGCATCTCGCGCGCCGGTCTGGTCGCCGAACTCCGCAAGATCGCCGACCCGGAGCGTCCCGTGCCCCTGATCGCGATCGCCGTGGGCCCGGAGGCGGACAAGAAGGAGCTGAACGAGATCGCGGAGGCGACCGGCGGCTCGGGACACCTGGTCACCGACCCGTCCCAGATCCACGCGGTGATCCTGAAGGCCGTGGTGAAGGCGGGCGACACGGCCTGACCTGCCCTCACCCCGACGGACCTCACCTCAGCGGAACCGCCGGCTCCGGCAGCCCCACCGGCCAGGTGTGCACCGGCTCACCGAGGTGCATCAGCTCGCTGTACCGCTTCGTCGTGGCGGCCAGCGCCGCATCCCGCCCCATGGTGCCCTCCAGCGCCCTGTGGAACGTACGGGACTGCCAGGAGGCGCCGTTGACCCCGCGCTTGCACCGCTCCTCGATCACCCCGAGGTAGAGGTCCCGGTCGGCGGGCTCGATGCCCCACGCGTCCAGCCCCGCCGCCGCGAGCGGCAGCAGTTCGTCGCGCACCAGCTGCACCCCAGGGACGCGCGTGACCCCGCCGTACCTGCCGGGCCGCGGCCACTCCAGGTGCGCGTCGATGCCGTACCGGCAGGCCTGGTCGAAGTTGGCGGCGGCGGCCTCGAAGGGCAGCCGGGTCCAGACCGGCCGGGCCTCCGCGGCGAGGGCGCGCACGAGCCCGTAGTAGAAGACCGTGTTGGCGACGACGTCGATCACCGTGGGGCCCGCGGGCAGCACACGGTTCTCGACCCGCAGATGCGGGACGCCGTCGGCGATGCCGTACACCGGGCGGTTCCAGCGGTACACGGTGCCGTTGTGGAGCACGAGTTCGGCGAGCTTCGGGATGCCGCCCTCGTCGAGGACGCGCATCGGATCCTCCTCGTCCCGCAGCGGCAGCAGGGGAGGGAAGAACCGCAGGTTCTCCTCGAAGAGGTCGTACGCCGAGGAGATCCACCGTTCGCCGAACCAGGTGCGCGGGCGCACCCCCTGCGCCTGGAGCTCGGGCGGGCGCGTGTCGGTGGACTGCTGGAACAGCGGGGGCCTGGACTCGCGCCACAGCTCACGGCCGAAGAGGAACGGCGAGTTGGCGCCCACGACGATCTGTGCCGCCGCCGCGACCTGCGCGGCGTTCCACACGTCGGCGAACCGGTCCGGTGTGACCTGCAGATGCAACTGCACAGACGTGCACGCCGCTTCGGGCGCGATGGACGCCGAGGTGCACGTGAGCCGCTCCACGCCCTCGATGTCCAGGGTGAAGTCCTCACCGCGGGCCGCGACGATCTGGTCGTTGAGCAGCGTGTAGCGGTCCACGTCCGAAAGGTTCGCGGAGACCAGGTCGTCACGGGCGAGGGTCGGCAGAATACCGATCATCACGATTCCGGCATCGACCTCTTTCGCCTTCCGGTGGGCATACGCGAGAGAGGTGCGCAGTTCCTCGGCGAGCCGGTCGAATACCCGGCCTTCGAGTCGATGGGGAGCAATGTTGACTTCCAGATTGAACATGGCGAGTTCTGTTTGGAAATCGCGGCTCGCGATACGTTCGAGTACTTGCGCATTCATCATTTTCGGCATGCCGTCGGGGCCCGCGAGATTCAGCTCGACCTCCAGGCCCATGAGATTCCTGGGCCGGTCGAACCGCTCCTCCGCCAGCAACCGCGCCAGCCCCTCCAGGCACTGCTGAAGCTTTTCTCGGTACCGTCGGCGGTCGGACAGACCGATCGTCCCCGCCACGACCTTCTCCCCCATCGAAGCTTCCCTCCTCGACTGGGCCGCCCGAAGAACCGGCCGCCGGTGTTCCGGGTCACGGGGGATGATGCCCAGGCAATGTGATCGATAACGCCTCGGACCAGCCCCCCGGGCACTACTCTGGACTCAGCTCTCGTCGGGCACATTCACCAGGCATGAGGCGCCCCATTTTTCTTGGCGGTCGACTCTGCCGTGAAAAACGCCGACGAGAACCGGCCGTCCACTTCGGAAGAGTATTCCGAGGTCATCGACGGGTACCCGCCGGGAACCAGGACCAAACACACGTATCGGCGACCTAATTGCCTCTTGCACTTAATGCGCGGAACAGCTAGCTGAAACACGGCCTGAACACGTGTCGTATAAACTCCGCGAACGAGGCAGAGAGTTGGCGCTCGTGGTCGCAGGGCCTGTCGTCGAGGTGACGGCATCAACCCGAAGGGCGGCCCGTGCGGCGTCCTGTGCGTGCGATCGCAAAGTCGCCGGATGGATCTTGTAGCGAAACGAGGCTACCGGACCCCTCCGGCCTCTCGGCGAGCATGCGTGCCGGACACCGCGCGGCAGGCATCACTTCGGCGACAGGCCCTATGCCCCCGCCCCTTTGACCCCGAGAGCTGACAGCGCCGTCCGCCCCCGCCCCCGCGCCACCATGCCTGTCGAATGAGAGGCGACCCACCATGCCGCTGCACGTCCCTCCGGCTCCCGCGCCGGCATTGCGCACCGTCCTCACGGCCCTCGGTTCCCCGACCGCGGTCCGTGAAGCCCGTACCCCGTCACTCCGCGACACCCAGGGACCCCTCACCGCCGAACTCCCGCTGCCCGTCCACGTACTCGACCGAATCACCCCGGCGGGCACCTCGGCCACCCGGCTCGCCGGATGGCGGTTCCTCATCCGCTGCCACGAACGCGCGGTGGCTGCCGCGGACACCAGGATGACCCCCGACGGCTGGGCCTTCTCCCACTTCTTCGAGGGCCCGTACGTCACCGCGACCGAGCGCGCCCTGCGCCAGGCCGAGACCATGCAGGGGTCGTACCAGCCACGCCTGCTCTCCGTACCCGAGCTCTACATGCTCACGCTCTGGCTGCACGGCGACTTCACCGCCGACGGCACGAAGGGCCACCTCGCCGCCACCGACCTGCTGGTGCCCCTGGCGCCCGCCCCGCCCGGAATCGCCGCCCACCGCCCGCACCGCGCGGCCGAACTGCTGCCCGTACTGACCAACCGGCTCACACCCGCGGCCACTCCACTGCTCGGTTCACCCGCCTGAGCGCACCTTGGTTCCACCGCCCCGCGGCCACCACCCCGGCCGCGGGGCACATTGCTGCGCGGACCTCGCCTTGCTGCGCGGACGTCGCTCGGAGTGACACGTGCAAGACGCAGCGCGCTCCCGGCCCATCCGGACTAGCCCCATCCGACCATTGCGAACCACCCGAAGGGACACCCCAGTTGAGATGAACCGTCCGCACGGGTGATGCGTCATCAACCTGTGAGGAGCGCTGGCGTCAAATCCCTGCGGATTGACGCCCATAGGGCAACACTGGGTTCCGGACCATCTGACAAACGGGGGGCGGCCATGGACGCCAGTTCGAGCCGCGGAACAGACACCACATCGAGCACCGACCTCACACCGAAGCGAAAGATCCCATCAATGTGCCAGCACCAGCGACCGTGCCCGACAGCCGACTCCGCCGACCGGGAGGCAGCGCTCCTCGTGGCGCACCACCCGGAGCAGGGATGGAGCCTGCTGTGCAACGGCGTCCTCCTCTTCGAGGACACCGGTGAGCTTCTGCCGGACGGCCGGATCATCGCGCCGCACCGGCCGCTGGCCCTTGATGTGATGACCGCCGCCTGAGCGGCACGGCGCAGCGCGGATGACGGGAACGGACAGCGGGGCCGGCCCCGGGAAGCACTCCCGGAACCGGCCCCGACGCATGTCCGGCGTGACCGGTACGTGATCAGTCCTCGTAGGCGTCCAGCGGCGGACAGGAACAGACCAGGTTCCGGTCGCCGTACGCCTGGTCGATCCGCCGCACCGGCGGCCAGTACTTGTCGGCGGCCGAGACCCCGGCCGGGAACACGGCCTCCTCGCGGCTGTACCCGTGCTCCCACGTGTCGCCGAGGGCGGCGGCCGTGTGCGGGGCGTTGCGCAGCGGGTTGTCGTCCGCCGCCCACTCGCCCGAGCCGACCTTCTCGATCTCCGCGCGAACGGCGATCATCGCGTCGCAGAACCGGTCGAGTTCGGCCAGGTCCTCGCTCTCGGTGGGCTCGATCATCAGCGTGCCGGCCACGGGGAACGACATCGTCGGCGCGTGGAACCCGTAGTCGATGAGCCGCTTGGCGATGTCGTCGACGCTCACACCGGTCGCCTTGGTGAGCGGCCGCAGGTCGATGATGCACTCGTGCGCCACGAGCCCGCCGGGACCGGTGTAGAGGACCGGGAAGTGCGGCTCCAGGCGCTTGGCCACGTAGTTGGCGCTGAGCACGGCGACCTGCGTGGCCCTCTTGAGCCCTTCCCCGCCCATGAGCCTGACGTACGCCCAGGAGATGGGCAGGATGCCCGCGGAGCCCCAGGGAGCCGCGGAGACCGGGCCCACGCCCGTCTCCGGCCCCGCGGCGGGCTGCAGCGGGTGGTTCGGCAGGTACGGCGCCAGGTGCGCGCGCACTCCGACCGGGCCGACGCCCGGACCGCCGCCGCCGTGCGGGATGCAGAAGGTCTTGTGCAGGTTGAGGTGCGAGACGTCGCCGCCGAAGTGCCCCGGCTTGGCGAGGCCCACCAGCGCGTTGAGGTTGGCGCCGTCCACGTAGACCTGCCCGCCCGCCTCGTGCACCTGCGCGCAGATGTCGGCGACGTGCTCCTCGAACACCCCATGGGTCGAGGGGTACGTGATCATCAGCACGGACAGTTCGTCACGGTGCTGCTCGATCTTGGCCCGCAGGTCCGCGACGTCGATCTCGCCGTCCTCGGCGGTCTTCACGACGACGACCTTCATCCCGGCCATCACGGCGCTGGCGGCGTTCGTGCCGTGCGCGGACGAGGGGATGAGGCAGACCGTGCGCTGCTCGTCGCCGTTGGCCCGGTGGTAGCCGCGGACGGCCAGCAGACCGGCCAGTTCGCCCTGCGAGCCGGCGTTGGGCTGGAGCGACACGTTGTCGTAGCCCGTCACCTCGGCGAGGCGCTCCTCCAGCTCACGGATGAGCGTGAGGTAGCCCTGGGCCTGCTCGGCGGGCGCGAAGGGGTGCAGTTGCCCGAACTCGGGCCAGGTGACCGGCTCCATCTCGGTGGTCGCGTTGAGCTTCATGGTGCACGAGCCGAGCGGGATCATGCCGCGGTCGAGCGCGTAGTCGCGGTCGGCGAGACGGCGCAGGTAGCGCAGCATCGCGGTCTCCGAGCGGTACTGGTGGAAGACCGGGTGCGTGAGGTACTCGTCGGTGCGCAGCAGCGGGGCAGGCAGCGTGTCCTCGGCGGTCCCGTCGAGCGCGGCCACATCGCCGTCGACACCGAACGCCGACCAGACGACGCCCAGTTGGGCCCGCGTGGTCGTCTCGTCGCAGGACAGGGAGAGGTGGTCCGCGTCCACCAGGTGGAGGTTGACCCCGCCCTGGCGGGCGGCGGCGAGCACCTCGGCCGCCCGGCCCGGCACCCGCACGGTGAGGGTGTCGAAGTACGCCTCGTGGACGACCTCGACCCCGCCCGCCCGCAGACCGGCGGCGAGGATCGTGGCGTAACGGTGGGTACGCCGGGCGATGCCCTTCAGCCCCTCGGGGCCGTGGTAGACGGCGTACATCCCCGCCATCACCGCGAGCAGCACCTGAGCCGTGCAGATGTTGCTGGTCGCCTTCTCCCGGCGGATGTGCTGCTCACGCGTCTGCAGGGCCAGGCGGTACGCCTTGTTGCCGTCCGCGTCCACGGAGACACCGACGAGCCGGCCGGGCAGGCTGCGCGCGAACTTCTCCCGTACGGCCATGTATCCGGCGTGCGGCCCGCCGAAGCCCATCGGCACACCGAAGCGCTGTGTCGTACCGACAGCGATGTCGGCGCCCAGCTCGCCGGGCGAGGTGAGCAGCGTCAGGGCGAGCAGGTCGGCGGCGACGGTGACGACCGCGCCCAGCTCGTGCGCCTGCTCGACGACGGGCCCCAGGTCCCGCACGGCACCGGAGGCACCGGGGTACTGCAGGAGTACGCCGTTGATCTCACGCTCGGCGAGCTCCGCGGGGATGCCGTCGCCGAGGTCGGCGACGACGACCTCGACGCCGGTGGGCTCGGCGCGGGTCTGTATCACCGCGATCGTCTGCGGCATGGTGTCCGCGTCGATCAGGAAGAGGCCCTTCTTGTTCTTCCCCATGCGCCGCGACAGCGCCATGGCTTCGGCGGCGGCCGTGCCCTCGTCGAGCAGCGAGGCCCCGGAGGTCGGCAGTCCGGTCAGCTCGGCCACCACGGTCTGGAAGTTCAGCAGGGCTTCCAGCCGCCCTTGCGAGATCTCCGGCTGATACGGCGTGTAGGCCGTGTACCAGGCCGGACTCTCCATCACGTTGCGCAGGATGACGGGCGGTGTGAACGTCCCGTAGTAACCGAGCCCGATCATCGAGTCCAGCACCTGGTTGCGATCCGCGAGGGAACGCAACTCGGCCTGTACCTCGGCCTCGGTGCGGGCGCCCGGCAGTTCGAGCGCGTCGGCGTTCTTGATCACATCCGGCACCGCGGCGGCCGTCAGCTCGTCGAGCGAGCCGTACCCCACCTGCGCGAGCATCTTGGCGCGGGCCTCGGAGTCGGGCCCGATGTGACGCTGCTCGAAGGGGATTCCCTGTTCGAGCTCGGAGAGCGGAATACGTTGGACGGTCATTGCGGAGGCCTCCTGGTCTGACGACCTTCGAGGGGCACCACTGTGTGGGTGCCCGAACGGCCTCCCCCTCTGTCATCTCAACCTGAGAGCTTCACCGGCCCGCCATGAAGGCACGCCGGCTTTCACCGTCGGTGAGAGCGGAGCCCGTCGAATACTCGAACACCCCTCTGCTTTCCAGAGTGACCTCGTCCATGCGGTACGTGTGCCTGAGAGATTCCGGGGAGGATTTGCTCCTTCGGCGCCTCCGATGAAGCCTGGAGGACTCTCCCGCACGGGGTCAGCAGCCGTCGCCCAGCCTACCAGCGGGGTTCCCTCAAGTGGCCGCCCACCTCAAAGTGCTCTTTCGTAGTGCTTACGGATGAGTTGCGAGCAGCTGGAGGGCCCGTGCAGACCGACATCGATCCGCGCAACCTGATAGGCCGCAAGGCGTTCGACCGCAACGGCACGAGGATCGGCACCGTGGACGAGGTCTACCTCGACGACGCGACCGGCGCACCGGAGTGGGCGGCGATACGCACCGGGCTGTTCAGCCGGGACGCCTTCGTCCCCCTGGAGCCCAGCGAAGTGATCGCCGAGTCCCTGCACGTCCCCTTCGAACGCTCCCTGATCAAGGACGCCCCCGACTTCGGCGTGGGCCGCCACCTCTCCCCCGAACAGGAACTACAGCTCTACCACCACTACGGCCTGGACGTATCCCCAGCACCCCCCTTCCCAGACCGAGACTTCGGCCACCTGGCCAACACGGACGACCCCACCTGAAACCCGCTCCCAGTTCTTCAGGGTCACGGGCAACGACGCAATCCCGTGGCTCTCCAGGGGCGCGGAGAACGGCGCAGTCTTCTGATTCTTCAGAGGCGCGGGGTACGGCGCAGTCTTCTGGCACTTCAGGGGCGCGGGGAACGGCGCAATCTTTTGCCTTGACGGGGCCGCAGGCAACGACGCGGTCCCGCCCACTCAGGGGCGCGGGGAACGGCGCGGCCAGCCACAACGAACCCGCACCCTCACAACGCACCCCCACCCCCCGAACCCCCCGCAGGCCCCACAGGCAACCCCTCAACCAAAGGCAACGGCTCCGCCGACTCCAACCCGGGATCGTCAACCCGAAACGTCTTCACCCGCCCCGGCACGGACCCCGGCGTCTCGAACCGCACAGTCACCCTCCCCAGCCCACTCCCCTGCACCCACCCGTGCCCGAACTCGACATGCCGAACATCGTGCCCCGCCCGCCACACCCGCTCCGCGGGCCCAGCATCCGCGGACTCCTCGACGCCGACACCGACACCGACGGCGACCGCCCGGGCCTCCTCCGGCAGCTCCCCAGACGCCACCTCCTCCACCCCCGCGGCAGCGGCCTGCGCCTGCGCGAAAAGATCCTCCTGCGTGTAGTCGGCAAGCCCGGTCACCCCGACCCCCAGCAACCGCACACCCCCCGTGGTGTCCACCGCCTCCAGCAGCCGCGCGGCAGCCTCCCGCACCACCCCGGGATCGTCCGTGGGCCCCCGCAACGTCTCGGACCGCGTCAGCGTCGAGAAGTCGTACCGCCGCACCTTCAGCACGATGGTCCGCCCGGACAGATGCGCCCCCCGCAGCCGCTGAACGCACCGGTCCGCAAGCCGCTGCACCTCCATGCGCACCCGCACCCGGTCGTGGATGTCCACGTCGTACGTGTCCTCGACGGAGACCGACTTGGTGTCCCGTTCGGCCACCACGGGCCGCTCGTCGCGCGCCAGCGCCATCGCGTACAGACCGAGTCCATGGGCCTTCCCCAGGAGCCGTACGAGCTCGTCCTCGCCCGCCTCCGCGATCTCCCCGACCGTGCTGATCCCGCCCCGCCGCAGATGGTCGCCGGTGGCGGGCCCCACCCCCGGCAGGATGCGGACCGGCATGGGCGCGAGCAACGCCCGCTCGGTGCCCGGCTCGATGAGCACGAGCCCGTCCGGCTTGGCCTGCTCGGAGGCGATCTTCGCGAGCATCTTGCAGGCCGCGAGCCCCACGGATCCGGTCAACCCCGTGACGGCCCGGATGTCGTCGCGCAGCTTCCGACCGGCCAGCAGCGCCGACCGCTCGTCCCAGGCCGTCTCTCCGGCCTCCAGATCGACGAACGCCTCGTCCAGGCTCAACGGCTCCACGAGCGGCGACAGCTCCCGCAGCAGCCCCATCACCTGCTCGCTGATCTGCCGGTAGAGGCCGAAGCGCGGTACGAGATACGCGGCGTTCGGCGCCAGACGGCGGGCCTGCGCCATGGGCATCGCCGAATGCACCCCGAAGACCCGCGCCTCGTACGAACAGGTGGAGACCACACCACGCGGTCCGAGGCCGCCCACGATGACCGCTTTCCCGCGCAGGCTCGGCTTGGACGCCTGCTCCGCCGAGGCGAAGAAGGCATCCATGTCGAGATGCAGGATCGTGGGTGTGGTTCTCACATGTCCGATGCTGCCCTACGCCACTGACAATGCCCCGGCCCATCGCCCCACGAAGCGCCACGGGACCGCCGGCACGGCCTCTGGGGCCGCCTCAGACCGCCCGGTTGCGCCGCCGTGCCAGCTCGTCCGCCGGATTGGCGCCCACGAGCGTCTCGCCCGTGTCCACACGCTCTCCGTGGAGCTGGGAGAGCGCGCTCTCCACGTCCCGCCACACCACGCCCACGGCGATGCCGAAGATGCCCTGGCCGCCTTGGAGGAGCGCGTGGACCTCGTCGGGCGAGGAGCACTCGTAGACCGTCGCGCCGTCGCTCATCAGCGTCATCCGCTCAAGGTCGCAGGAGCCGCGCTCCTTGAGATGCTGGACCGTGGTGCGGATGTTCTGCAGCGAGACCCCCGTGTCGAGGAACCGCTTGACGATCTTCAGGACGACCACGTCCCGGAAGCTGTAGAGCCGTTGCGTCCCCGACCCGTGGGCGGGCCGCACGCTCGGCTCGACCAGCCCGGTCCTGGCCCAGTAGTCCAACTGCCGATAGGTGATCCCCGCGGCCGCGCAGGCCGTGGGCCCGCGATAACCGATCTCGTCGGACGCCACCTCGCCGTCCCCCGGCACCGCCGTCGGCCGCTTCACGTGATCGGCCGCGCTGCTGTGAAGCGGGTACGGGCCACTGTCCCCCAGACCGCGTCCGGGAGCACCCCCAGCCGTACCGTCGCCGCTGCTTCTCACGCCGACCTCCGTCCTTGACCTGCCTTCACGACGGTAGGCAGTCACCAGGGGCTCGTCAACGATCGCCACACTCGGCACGCCGGGTGATAATCACCCTAAGAGTGGTTTCCCGTACCCCACCGCGGGGAAAGGCTAGCCGAATGCTCTCGGGACGACCGCCGCACGGCCCGTCGTCCGACGGCCCCGGAGGGTCACCGACCGCCCTCTCGCGCCACCACCGGCTGTCGGGCCGTCACTGACTGTTGGTCCCGAAGTCCTCGGGCGAGATCTGGTCGAGGAACTCGCGGAACTTCTCCACCTCGTCCTCCTGCTCGTCCGGGATCGCGATGCCGGCGTCGTCGAGGACGCCGTCGCTACCGTAGATGGGCGTCCCGGTGCGCAGGGCCAGCGCTATGGCGTCGGACGGCCGCGCGCTCACCTCGACTCCACTGGCGAACACCAGCTCCGCGTAGAAGACACCCTCCCGCAGGTCCGTGATGCGCACTTCGGTCAGCTCCTGGCCGACGGCCTCCAGCACGTCCTTGAACAGGTCGTGGGTCAGCGGTCGCGCGGGGGCCATGCCCTGCTGCGCGAAGGC
This sequence comes from Streptomyces sp. NPDC127119, assembly GCF_042677425.1. Classification (NCBI taxonomy): domain Bacteria; kingdom Bacillati; phylum Actinomycetota; class Actinomycetes; order Kitasatosporales; family Streptomycetaceae; genus Streptomyces; species Streptomyces sp. NPDC127119. Next base: position 20,396 of record NZ_JBHXTO010000124.1, read on the forward strand.
GATCGCCGTCGCCTCCCCCGGCCCGATCCAGATGGGGAGGTAACGGTCGCCTCCCACTTCACGCAGGAGCACGATCGGTTGGTTGGAGGGCATTTCGACCCGGACACCTACGACGTCGAGCTCGTTCACACAGCAACCCTAGGCCGTGCCCGGCATCTTTGGGTAGTCGAGCACGGAATGGGTGCCCTATCCCACGTTCCACGTCCTGCGTCCGCGCGGGTCGCCGGGTCAGGGAAGACGCACCCCGAGGGCCGACTGCACCAGGGCGGCGTGCAGCTTCACCGCGAGTCCCGCCAGCTCCTTGGTGCGTGCCTGGGCGTGCGCCCTGGTCTGCGGGTTGCGGTGGAGCCGCAGGGGTGCCACGACCTGGTCCACCAGCCCGGCCTCGCGGTCGGCGGCGGCTTTCACGGCGCGCAGATGCCGCGGCTCGATCCCGAACCGCCCGAGTTCCAGGACCAGTCCGGCGACGGTCACCGCTTCGGCGTCGTACACCCCGTCCAGGAGCGGGGTGATGAGCCCGTAGGACTCCCACTCGGCGAGCTCCTGCTCACCGATCTCCGCGGCGGCCAGCAGCTCGGCCCGCCCGATACGGGCGACGACGGGCCCGTCGGGCTCGCCCGGTGGCTCTCCGTCGCGCTGACGCCCCACGGAGGGCAGTGGGGCCGCCTCTCCGCGTCCCATGGCGTCCAGGTGCTCACGGATGACCTTCAGGGGCAGATAGTGGTCCCGCTGCATCCTCAGGACGTGTCCGAGGCGCTCGACGTCGTCCTCGCTGAACTTGCGGTATCCCGAGGGGGTGCGCTGCGGCTCGATGAGGCCCTCGGACTCCAGGAACCGAATCTTGGAGACGGTGACCTCGGGAAATTCGTCACGCAGCACGTTCAGTACCGTGCCGATGCTCATCAGCCCGTGGTCCGTGGCGGCGGCGCCGTGTCCGGCACCGCCGCTCGGTGTTCGAAGCATGGACCTTCCCTGGGGGTCTCCCCGGACAAAGTCTGGGGGAGGGTCAGATGCCCCGCTGGCTCGCGTAGAAGACCAGCCGGTACTTGCCGATCTGCACCTCGTCACCGTTCGACAGGGGGACCCGGTCGATGCGCTCCCGGTTGACGTACGTGCCGTTGAGGCTGCCGACGTCCGCCACCGTGAACGAACCGTCGGGCTCACGGCGGAACTCCACATGGCGGCGCGACACGGTCACGTCGTCGAGGAAGATGTCGCTCTGCGGATGACGGCCGGCGGTCGTCAGATCGCCGTCCAGCAGGAAGCGGCTGCCCGAGTTGGGCCCCCGCCGTACCACCAGGAGCGCCGAGCCGAGCGGCAGGGCGTCCACGGCGGCCTGCGCCTCGGGAGAGAGCATCGGCATCTGCGTCTGGCCGGTGGCCTCGGCGTCGTAGGCCTCAAGACCGGAGATGGAGATCGTCGAGGTGGTCTCCGACGGACGCTCCGGGGTCGCCCCGGCCCGCAACGGCGCACCACAGTTCGAGCAGAAGCGGCTCGCCTCCGCGTTGCGGTTACCGCACCTCGTACACACCAGGGCCGACATGGACGGATCCTCCTGCCGCGGCTGCCCCGCCGGGGTATTGGACGCGTACGGGTCGGAGCCGAAACCTCCACCCGCACCTGAGGTTGACGGATCTCCGAAACCTATGCGCCCCGACTGGGCAGGGTCAACAGACGGCGCGCCCTGACCACCGGAAATGTCACCGGGCGGCCCACCGACCTGGTCCCGGAACAGGGGGCGGTCCCCCTGCTCCTCGCCTTCAGCGGGGCGCGGTGCGCGATGGCGGGCAGTGGCGTTGTCGCTGCCCTCTCGTGCGCTCTTGCCGAACAACTTCGCAAACAACTTCACGGGCGATTCCCCTTGACCGAAACAGACCCGCCCGTGGGGCAGGACGAACCCTGATTGCACACACCGGTCGAGCCGGACACCCTCACAACGTCCGTATCCACCAGACAGTTTCCACCACGCACCACCCATTCGGTGCGTCGACCCCCCGCAAGCTCATGCCCTCGGAGAGCCACCTCCAAGCGCCCCCGGTTCACTGGGAGGACGACCGAGCGTAGTCAGGCCGCTCGGCGGGTCGCAAGGCGTCCACGACGATCTTGTCCGAGCGGTCCACCGTGACAGTGGCCTGCTCCTTCTCCAAAGTCTGCACCACTCCGCCAGGGATGTTGAGCGCCGGTTCGAGGTCCTGAGGTTTGCCGATGACCTTGAAACGATACGGGGAGCTGATCTTGTTCCCGTCCACCGCTACTCCCCCGCTCACATCCGTCAGATAGGTGCCCGCGACGATCCGTACACCATTGACCTGGATCGCCTCCGCGCCCGCCGCGCGGAGCTCCTGGATCGCGTCGAGCAGCGAGTCGGCCTCGACCGTCCCCTTCCCGTCGTCGATCGTCAGCGTGATGCCGGGGCCCTGCGCCGCCACGGTGCCCGCGAGAATGCCGAGCTGTTTCTCCTTCTCGACGGTCTGCTTGCGGGCCTCCTCGGCCTGGTCCGAGCTGTTCTCCAGCTCGGTGCGCTGATCCTCCAGCCCCTGCTTCTCCTCTTCCAGACGCTGTGTACGGTCGTCGAGTTCATCGAGGATGCGTACAAGATCCTCCTGGCGTGCGCCGCGCAGGGCGCCGTCGCTGTCGCTGTTGGACGCGACCTGGACGGCGAGGCCGAATCCGAGGCCGAACAGCAGCAGCGCGACGATGAGTTGCGCGCGGGACACCCGCGGCGGCCACAGCCCGTTCACGAGCCGCTGACGGCCGGTGGGACCGGCCGGCCCGGCCGGTTCCTGCTCGGCCCGCTCGGCACCGGGCCCGGGCGCCTTCTCCGGAGCCTTCGTCCGGACCTCTTCGGGCAGTTCCTCGCGCAGCGGGTTCTCGGAGGTTCCCGGCGTCTCGTCGTTGCTGCTCATCGGCCTCACGCCCGGAAGACGTGCCGACGGATCGCCGCGGCGTTGGAGAAGATGCGAATGCCCAGGACGACCACGACACCCGTGGACAACTGGGCGCCCACGCCCAGCTTGTCACCCAGGAAGACGATCAGCGCGGCCACCACGACGTTGGACAGGAACGACACCACGAAGACCTTGTCGTCGAAGATCCCGTCGAGCATCGCCCGCAGACCTCCGAACACGGCGTCGAGCGCCGCGACGACGGCGATCGGAAGATAGGGCTCGACCATCGCCGGAACCTCGGGCCGGACCAACAATCCAGCCACGACTCCCACGACGAGGCCCAGTACGGCGATCACGATGTGCCTTTCTCTGTGCTCGGTTGTGCTGTTCGTACGATCACACTCGGTGCTGCGGGCAACCGGACCTCGTCCTCGGCGGAGATACTGGTCCTGATCCCGAAGTTCTCGTGCAGGGCCTGCAGATACTGCCCGTCCCCGCTGTTCTGGAACTTGGTGCGCAGCCGGTCCCCGTCCCCCACGGCCAACACCGTGTACGGCGGCACCAGCGGCTTGTTGTCGACCAGTATCGCGTCACCCGCGGCCCTGATCGCGGACAGGGCCGTCAGCCGCTGTCCGTTGATCGTGACGGCCTCGGCGCCCGACTCCCACAGCCCGTTGATGACTCGCTGCATGTCGCGGTCGCGTACGCGTCCGGTGTCCGAGAAGCCCGAGGTCTCGCGCGCGTCGCCGTCACCGGCGTGCTCGGCTTCCTTGGCGTCGTCCACGACGAGTTTCACACCGGGACCGTGCACTTCGAGGGCACCGGCCAGGATGCCCACCAGCTCGCCCTGGTCACCGCCGTGCTTCTTCAACGCCTCACGCTGACGGGCGCCGACGTCGTCGCGCAGCTCGTCGATGGCGTCCTCAAGGTCTTCCGCCGCAGACGTCTGGCTGTCGATGCGGTCGATGAGCTCCTCGCGCTCCTTGGCGACGACCGGAGCCGCTATCCGCGCCTGCGCCGCGCCCACGGTCACCAGCAGTGCCGCGAGCACCAGACCGGCCGCGAGACCGAGCTTCGCCGACAGCTTCTTGGGCATCCCGCCCGTGCCTTCGGCCTTCCGCCGGGCAGCGGCCTCGGCGTACCCCTCGTCGAGACTGTGGTCCATGACGTTGGTGAGCAGCGACATGGACGCGTCCGGACGCGAGGGGCGCGTGGGGGTGCTCCGAACGGGGGGCTGCTGCGGCATGCCGCACATCGTCGCACGTCGTGACCTGTAGCTCCGAACGGCCCCACCGACGTGCCGGACAGGCCCGATTCGGGGCACTGTCCGGCACGCGCGCGTGGTGCTCAGCGACCGGCGCTGTCCACCACCGACGACCACTCGTCGAGCAGTGCCTGCGCCGAGGCGTCGTCGGGCCCCTCGGCCCACAGATGGGTGACCGCCTCCGCCGGATCGGGCAGAACCATCACCCAGCGACCGTCGGTCTCCACGACACGCACCCCGTCGGTGGTGTCGACGAACCGGTCACCGGCCGCCTCGACCACGCGCCGCATCACGAGCCCCTTGACGGCCCAGGGAGTCGCGAGATCGCGCTTGAGGACATGAGCCCGCGGGATCCGCGCGTCGATCTGACTGAGCGTGAGCTGCGTCCGTGCCACCAGACCGATGAGCCGGACGAAGGCGGCCGTACCGTCGAACACACTGCTGAACTCGGGCACGATGAACCCGCCGCGCCCGTCGCCGCCGAAGATCGTCGACTCCTCGCGCCCGACGCGCGTCAGATCGTCCGGGGACGTCGTCGTCCAGTCGACCTGTGTCCCGTGGTACGCCGCCACCTGCTCGGCGATCCTCGTGGTGGTCACCGGCAACGCCACGCGCCCGCTGCGCCGTTCGGCAGCGACCAGGTCGAGCATGACGAGCAGGGCCCGGTCGTCCTCGATGATCCGGCCCTTCTCGTCGACGAGCGACAGCCGCTCGCCGACCGGGTCGAACCGCACGCCGAACGCGGCCCGTGCGGACGCCACGATCTCGCCGAGCCGCACCATCCCGGACCGGCGGGTGTCCGCCGTCTCCGTGGGACGCGACTCGTCGAGGCCCGGGTTGATGGTCAGCGCGTCGACCCCGAGCTTGCCCAGGAGGCTGGGCAGCACCAGTCCGGCGCTGCCGTTCGAGGCATCCACGACCACCTTGAGCTCGGAGTCCGCGACCCCGGTCGTATCGACGTTCCGCAGCAGCGACCCGGTGTACGAGTCGAAGACGCTGGCGGGGAAGTGCAGATCCCCGATCTCACCGGGGAACGCACGCCGGTACTCCTGCCGGGCGAACACCCGGTCGAGCTTGCGCTGACTCCCCTGGGACAGGTCCGCCCCGTTCCCGTCGAAGAACATGATGTCGACCGAGTCGGGAACTCCGGGCGTCGTACGGATCATGATTCCGCCGGCGCTGCCCCGCGCGGTCTGCTGCCGCGCCACCGGCAGCGGTACGTTCTCCAGGTCCCGTACGTCCATGGCGCTGGCCTGCAGAGCGGAGATGACCGCCCTCTTGAGCGCACGGGCACCTCTGGAGTGGTCACGGGCCGTCGTGACGGTGGACCCCTTCTTGAGGGTCGTCGCGTACGCCCCCGCCAGCCGCACGGCCAGCTCCGGCGTGATCTCCACGTTGAGGATCCCGGTCACGCCACGGGCTCCGAAGAGATGGGCCTGGCCGCGGGACTCCCAGATGACCGACGTATTGACGAAAGCGCCGGCCTCGACGGTCTTGAACGGGTACACCCGCACGTTGCCCTGGACGATCGATTCCTCGCCGACGAGGCACTCGTCCCCGATGACGGCGCCGTCCTCGATACGCGCGGCCCGCATGATGTCGGTGTTCTTGCCGATGACACAGCCGCGCAGATTGCTGTGCTGGCCGATGTACACGTTGTCGTGCAGTACGGCCTTGTGCAGGAACGCGCCGGTCTTCACGACGACGTTGGAGCCCACCACGGTGTGCTCGCGGATTTCGACGTCCGCCTCGACCTTGGCGTAGTCCCCGATGTACAGCGGCCCCCGCAGTACGGCGTCGGGGTGGACCTCGGCGCCCTCGGCGACCCAGACTCCGGGCGATATCTCGAAGCCGTCCAGCTCGACGTCGACCTTGCCCTCCAGGACATCGGCCTGCGCCTTCACATAGCTCTCGTGCGTGCCGACGTCTTCCCAGTAGCCCTCGGCGACATAGCCGTAGATCGGCTTGCCCTCCTTCATCAGCTGAGGGAAGACATCGCCGGACCAGTCGACGGAGACATCGGCTTCGACATAGTCGAAGACCTCGGGCTCCATGACATAGATGCCGGTGTTCACCGTGTCCGAGAACACCTGACCCCAGGTCGGCTTCTCAAGAAAGCGCTCGACCTTTCCCTCGTCGTCGACAATGGTGATGCCGAATTCAAGAGGATTGGGAACGCGGGTCAAACAGACCGTGACGAGCCCACCCTTTTCCTTGTGGAAATTGATGAGGTCGGTGAGGTCGAAGTCGGTCAGAGCATCGCCGGAGATCACGAGGAACGTATCGTCCTTCAGTGCCTCTTCGGCGTTCTTGACACTGCCGGCAGTACCGAGTGGCTTCTCCTCGTTGGCATAGGTGAGCTCCATACCGAGCTCTTCACCGTCACCGAAGTAGTTCTTGACCAGCGAGGCCAGGAACTGGACGGTGACGACGGTTTCGTTGAGCCCATGCCGCTTGAGCAGCCGTAGCACGTGCTCCATGATCGGGCGATTGGCCACAGGCAGGAGCGGCTTGGGCATGCTTGAGGTCATGGGGCGAAGGCGTGTGCCTTCGCCGCCGGCCATCACGACGGCCTTCATGTCGGAAGCGTCCTCCTTGAAGAGACGGTCTAGCCGACTTCACCCGTCAGATTGTCCCGCACATTCTCGTTGCGGGCCATCAGAGACCTCTACGGCCGCCCATTGGGCGGGCTCAGTCGGCCATGGTTGTCCGCACGAACTAGGCGGCGGACCTGAACCACGTAGAGGATCCCTGCCCACCAATACAGAGTTGTACCCCATCCGGCGAACGCCCATCCGAAAATAGCAGCGAGTGACGCAAGCCATCCACTTCCGTCACTGAGCAGCAACAACGGGAAGGCGTACATCAAGTTGAACGTTGCGGCCTTCCCGAGGAAGTTCACCTGTGGCGGCGGATAGCCGTGCCGCCTGAGGATGCCCACCATCACGAGCAGAACGAGCTCGCGCGCCAGCAGCACACTCGTCAGCCACAGTGGCAGGATCTCGCGCCAGGTGAGCCCGAGCAGGGTCGAGAGGATGTAGAGGCGGTCGGCCGCGGGGTCGAGCAGCCGGCCGAGGCCGCTGATCTGGTTCCAGCGCCGGGCGAGCTTGCCGTCCAGATAGTCGCTGATACCGCTCAGCATGAGCACCAGAAGCGCCCAGCCGTCGCTGTTGGGCCCACCGAACTCCGGCCTGAGGATCAGCCACAGAAAGAGCGGTACGCCCGCGAGGCGCGCCATGCTGAGGATGTTCGGGATGGTGAGGACCCGGTCTGTCTGGACGCGGGTCTCCTGGACCTCCACCCGGGGGCCTCCTGTGGGAACGAGCCAACGATGCCCCCTGACCTTACCCTCAGCCATCCACCCCCAGCGCGGAGGGGTTCCGGGTGGTTCTGTCCCCGGAACGCAAAAAAGCCCCCGCACCGAAGTGCGGGGGCTTTTCCATCAATAATAGTTCGGCGGCGTCCTACTCTCCCACAGGGTCCCCCCTGCAGTACCATCGGCGCTGTAAGGCTTAGCTTCCGGGTTCGGAATGTAAC
>NZ_JBHXTO010000125.1:0-27529 GCF_042677425.1 Streptomyces sp. NPDC127119
GTGCCTGGGGGCGCGGGGAACTGCGCGAGCAACCCCCACCGGGCCAGGGGCGGAGCCCTACGCCTTTCGGCGCGTCGTCATCGTCCGCTGGATCAGGATGAACGCACACAGCAACACACCCGTGGCGATCTTCGTCCACCACGAACTCAACGTGCCCTCGAACTGGATCAGACTCTTGATCAGCCCGAGCACGAGGACACCGAACAACGTGCCCACCACATACCCGGACCCGCCCGTCAGCAGCGTCCCGCCGATGACGACCGCGGCGATCGCGTCGAGTTCGAGACCCGTCGCGTGCAGCGGGTCACCGGACTGGATGTACAGCGTGAACAACAGCCCCGCCAGCGCGGAGCAGAACCCGCTCATCGTGTACACCGCGATCTTCGTGCCGCCCTGCGGCAGTCCCATCAGCAGCGCGGACTGCTCGTTGCCGCCGACGGCGTACACCCGTCGGCCGAACCGTGTGTAGTGCAGCACGTAGAACGCCGCCGCCAGCACCACCAGTGAGACGATCGCCCCGATCGACAGGAACCCGCCTCCCACGGACACCTGTGCCTGGGCCATGCTGCTCACCGAGGAGTCGGTGATGGAGATCGACTCCTTGCTGATGACCAGGCACAGGCCGCGGAAGAGGAACAGTCCCGCGAGGGTCACGATGAACGGCTGGATCTCGAAGTTCTGGATCACATAGCCCATGAGGTAGCCGCCGAAGGCCCCCACGCCCAGGGCGATGGGGATGACGATCACCAGTGGCAGGCCCTGCTTCTCCACCAGCCAGGCCGTGAGCATGGTGGTGAAGCCGATGACCGAGCCGACGGAGAGGTCGATGCCGCCGGAGAGGATGACGAAGGTGGCACCGACGGCCGCGACCAGGAGGTAGCCGTTGTCGATGAACAGGTTCAGGAACACCTGCGTCTCGGCGAACCCGTAGTTCTGGTACCGGCTGAGGCCGATGGCGTACATGAGGAGGAAGAGCCCGGCCGTCACCAGGACGGGCAGGCGCCGGTCGGCGAGGACGCGTGACGCCCTGCTCGGCGTGCTGCCGCCCGACGCCTTGGGCTGCTGGGTGGTCGTGGTCATCACGAGACCTCCATCGTGCGTACGGTCTCGGGCGTCGTCGCGGTGTCCGCCGGGGCCGCGGCCTGCCCGGCGCCCCTCTTCCCGCCGAACCGTCCGCCGAAGCGACCGCCGCCGAACACCTTGGCGCGGAACTTCGGGGACTGCATCAGGCAGACGATGATGACGACGGCGGCCTTGAAGACCAGGTTGGTCTGGGTGGGCACGCCGATGGTGTAGATCGTGGTGGTGAGCGTCTGGATGACGAGCGCGCCGACGACCGTGCCGCCGATGGAGAACCGGCCGCCGAGCAGCGACGTACCGCCGATGACGACGGCGAGGATCGCGTCCAGCTCGATCCACAGACCGGCGTTGTTGCCGTCCGCGGCCGAGGTGTTGGAGCTGATCATGAGGCCCGCGATCCCGGCGCACAGCGCGCAGAACACGTACACCATGATCTTGATGCGGCGGGAGCGGATGCCGACCAGGCGGCTGGCCTCGGCGTTGCCGCCGACCGACTCCACGAGCAGGCCGAGAGCCGTGCGGCGGGTCAGTGCCACGGTGACGGCGACCACGGCGGCCACCACGAAGATGGAGAAGGGCAGCGTCAGCCAGTACCCGCCGCCGATCAGCTTGTACGGCTCGCTGTTGACGGTGATGATCTGTCCGTCGGTGATGAGCTGGGCGACACCGCGGCCGGCGACCATGATGATCAGCGTGGCGATGATCGGCTGGATGCCCATCCGGGCGACCAGGAAGCCGTTCCAGAGACCGCAGACGACCGCGGCCGCCAGGCCGATGCCCATCGCGAGGAGCACTCCGGAGAGCGCGTCCTGGTCGGCCTGGTCGCTGATGTACGAACAGGTCAGGGCGCCGGTGATGGCGACCACCGCGCCGACGGACAGGTCGATGCCGCCGGTGGCGATGACCAGGGTCATGCCGACGGCGACCAGGATGAGGGGCGAGCCGAAGAGGACGATCGAGACGAGGCTGCCGTAGAGGTGGCCGTCCGTCATCTTGATCGAGAAGAAGTCCGGTGTGAACGGGACGTTGACGAGCAGCAGGATGACCAGCACGGCGACCGGCCAGAACAGATGATGGCGGGTCAGCGCTCGCCATCGGGGCGTGGTGGTCACTGGTGCTCTCCGCTCGCGATGGTCTCCAGGATCCGGGTGGGGGTGATCTCGGGCCCGTTGGCCAGCTGGGCCACGAGCTTGCGGTCGCGCAGCACGCCGATGGTGTGGCTGAGCCGCAGGACCTCCTCCAGCTCGGCCGCGATGTACAGCACGGCCATGCCTTCCTCGGAGAGCGAGACCACCAGTTTCTGGATCTCGGCCTTCGCGCCGATGTCGATGCCGCGCGTCGGCTCGTCCAGGATCAGCAGCTTCGGCTGCGTGATCAGCCAGCGGGCGAGCAGCACCTTCTGCTGGTTGCCTCCGCTGAGCTGGCCCACCCTGGACTCGGGGTTGGCCGGCCGGATGTCCAGGGCCTTGATGTACTTGGCGACGAGTTCGTCGCGCTGGGCGACCGGGATGGGCCGGGTCCAGCCGCGGGTGGCCTGCAGGGCGAGGATGATGTTCTCCCGCACGGTCAGGTCCGGTACGAGGCCTTCGGTCTTGCGGTTCTCCGAGCAGAACGCGACGCCGGCGGCGATGGCGTCGTTCGGGGCGCTCATCGAGACCTGCTTGCCGCCGATGGTCACCTTGCCGGTGTCCGGCTGGTCGGCGCCGAAGAGCAGCCTGGCCAGTTCGGTGCGGCCGGAGCCGAGCAGTCCGGCGAGTCCGATGACCTCGCCCTTCTTGATCTCCAGGTCGAAGGGGGCGATACCGCCGGCCCGGCCGACGCCGTCGGCCGTGAGCAGCAACTCCCCCACGTCCGCGTGGAGTTGGTGGTCGTGCAGCTCCTCCAGCTGGTCCAGGGCCTTGCCGATCATCAGCTGGACGAGGCCGACCTGGTCGAGGTCGCGGACCATGTGCTCGCCCACCAGGGCGCCGTTGCGCAGGACCGTCATCCGGTCGCAGACCTCGTAGATCTGGTCGAGGAAGTGCGAGACGAACAGGATCGCCACGCCCTCGCCCTTCAACCGCCGCATCAGGGCGAAGAGTTCGAGCACCTCGTCGCGGTCGAGGCTGGAGGTCGGCTCGTCGAGGATCAGCACCTTGGTGCCCGACCCGGAGCCGTCGCTGTCGCCGGTGCCCACCGACCGTACGATCGCGACCAGTTGCTGCACGGCCAGCGGGTACGAGGAGAGCGGGGCCTCGACGTCGATGTCGAGGCCGAGCCGGTCGACCAGCTCGGCGGCCTCGCGGCGCAGCCGCTTCCACTGGATGCGGCCGAAGCGGGTGGGCTCGCGGCCGATGAAGATGTTCTCCGCCACCGACAGGTTGGGGCAGAGGTTGACCTCCTGGTAGACCGTGCTGATCCCGGCCTGCTGGGCCTGCGACGGGCTGTGGAACCGTACGGACGTGCCGTTCAGGGTGACGGTGCCGCCGTCCAGGGAGTAGACCCCGGTCAGCACCTTGATGAGGGTGGACTTGCCGGCGCCGTTCTCGCCGAGCAGGGCGTGGATCTCGCCGGGGAAGAGCCGGAAGTCGACACCCGACAGAGCCCGAACCCCCGGAAACTCTTTGACTATGCCCGTCATCTCCAGGACGGGCGGCGGCTCTGCCATGGCAGCGCTCCTCATGGATATTCGTTTCGGACCCGGATGGTCGTTCAGGCCCGGATGTTCGTTCAGGCCCGCAGGGAGCCCCCTCGGACGGAGGCTCCCTGGCGGTAGGTGCGGTCGGTCGGTGAGTACCTGTCAGTACCTGAGGTACAGGTCAGTACTTGCGGGTCGGGAGGGCTTCCTTGGCCTGCTCCTGCAGGAAGTCGCCCTCCTCGGTCTTGATCCGGCGCTCCACCGTCTCGCCGTCGTTGACCTTCTTGACGAGTTCCATCAGCTGGGGACCGAGCAGCGGGTTGCACTCGACGATCCCGTTGATCTTGCCCTCGGACATCGCGACGAAGCCGTCCTTCACGCCGTCGACCGAGACGATCAGGATGTCCTTGCCGGGCTTCTTGCCGGCCGCCTCGATGGACTGGATGGCGCCGAGGGCCATGTCGTCGTTGTGCGCGTAGAGCACGTTGATGTCCGGGTTGGACTGCAGGAAGGCCGCCATGACCTGCTTGCCGCCGGCCCTGGTGAAGTCGCCGGTCTGGCTGACGACGACCTTCCAGTCGTCCTTGTGCTCGGCGTCCATGATCTCTTTGAAGCCCCTGGCCCGCTCGATCGCGGGGGCCGCGCCGGTGGTGCCCTCCAGCTGTGCGATCTTCACCGGGCCCTTGTGGCCGGCCTTGTCCAGGACCTTCTCCAGCATCTTGGCCGCGCGGCGGCCCTCGTCGATGAAGTCGGAGCCGATGAAGGAGACGTACAGGGTGTCGTCGGAGGTCTCGATGGAGCGGTCGGTGAGGATGACCGGGATCTTCGCGGTCTTGGCCTCCTTGAGCACCGCGTCCCAGCCCGTGACGACCACCGGCGAGAAGGCTATGACGTTCACCTTCTGGGCGATGTAGCTGCGGATCGCCGAGATCTGGTTCTCCTGCTTCTGCTGGGCGTCGGAGAACTTCAGGGTGTAACCGGCGTCCTTGGCGGCTTCCTTGACGGACTTGGTGTTGGCCGTGCGCCAGCCGCTCTCGGAGCCGACCTGGGCGAAGCCGAGGGTGATCTTCTTGCCACCACCGCTGCTGGAGTCGGAGCCGGAGGAGCTGTCGTCCTCCTTGGCACAGGCCGCCAGGCCGCCCGCCGCCGCAACGCCGACCGCCGCGGTGAGGAAGTTCCTTCTGCTGAGCATGTTCTTCTCCTTTGAAGAGCCGGCCTCGAAGGGCCTGCTGGTACTCGTGCCGCTCGCCGGGACAGGTCCCACGATGTCCAGCCTGTCGATCATTGTTCGAAATATCGGTCATACAGGGGCGTGTGGGAAATGACCTACGAGGTGGTGCGTCAAACAGACAGGGCTTCAGACGGGTGGGGCGCCCTGGTCGGAGGTGTACGGGAACGTGCTTGCGCGGACGACGAGTTGGGGTTCGATGGCGATCCGCAGCGCCCCGGACGGCTCCCTGCCCTCGATCAGATCCAGGAGCAGGGCGATGCTCCGCTTGCCGACCGCCGCGAAGTCCTGCCGGACGGTGGTGAGCGGCGGAGCGAAGAACTCCGACTCCGGGATGTCGTCGAAGCCCGCCACCGCCACGTCCTGCGGAGTGCGCACCCCCGCTTCCCGCAGGGCGCGCAACACCCCCAGCGCCATCTGGTCGTTGGCGACGAAGACCGCGGTCAGCCCGCGGCCCAGCCAGCCCGCCAGTTCCTGGCCGGCCCGGTAGCCCGACAGCGGGCTCCAGTCCCCGCGCAGGATCAACGGCGGTTCCACGCCCGCCGCTTCGAGGGTGGCACGCCAGCCCGCCGCCCGGTCGGCGGCCTCCTGCCAGTCCTCGGGTCCGGCGAGGTGCCAGACCGTACGGTGGCCGGCGGCCAGCAGATGACGGGTGGCAAGACGGGCGCCCAGGTGCTGATCCACGTTCACGCTGGGGATCCCCACGCCGGGCCCGCTGCCCACGGTCACCACCGGGAACGGGTGGCGCAGTTCCGCGAGGGCCTCGACCGCCGACCGCTGCGGGGCGATGGCGACGACTCCCTCCACCCCGCCCTCGCTGAGGTGGTCCAGCGCCTCGGCCAGCTTCTCGACGGTCAGTTTGCGCAGACTGACCGTGGAGACGAGGTAGCCCTCGGCGCGTGCCGCCTCCTCAAGCGCGAAGAGGGTGCTGGCCGGACCGTAGAGCGTGGTGTCCGAGGCGACCACACCCAGGGTCCGGGTGCGGCGGGTGACCAGGGCTCGTGCGGAGGAGTTCCGGCGGTAGCCCATCTCCTCGATCGCGTGCAGCACCTTGGCCCGGGTCTCGTCCCGCACGTTGGGGTGATCCCCCAGCACACGGGAAACGGTCTGATGGGACACGCCCGCCAGTCGCGCGACATCGGCCATGGTGGGCGGCCGAAGCTGGGATTGTGCCATGCCGCACCTCCTTGGCGGTCGTACAACGAGAACTTCCCGTGCCGGACCCGTGCCGGGCCTGCGCCGGCCCCGGATGTCGGCCGGTGATTGCGGAGGTCATTGTGAGCGCTAACAATTCATGCCGGTCAAGGGGGCGGACAGCAGGAGGCACGTCACGTTTGAGTAACGCGCCGGAAGCGGACGGTTGCGGAGCGGTGCCATGCGGCTCGCGTCCACGGCACCGGTCCGGCACATCTGCGGCACCGGTCCCACACAGGTGCGGCAAAGGTATTGACGGGCTGCGGGCGCGGCCCTAGATTTCGGCACCGAAACCTCGAACTACGACCGAAATACCGGACGTTGACCACCGGGCGCCGCTGCCGGCCGACCGCCGACCCGACATGCCGAAAGCAGCAACTTACCTGCACAGCAAGGCAGTTGGTGTGCTCGGGTGACACAGATCAGCGTCGTCCACGACAGCACGGAATGGCGGAAGGACTTCGAACTGCGGCTGCGCGCCGCCTACACGACGTCCGGGCTCGCCGCCAACACGGCGGAACGCGGGCTCCAGGACGTGAGCCCCGGCAGTGACGACCGGCCCCTCGCCGAGATCACGGACACCGGGACCCGGGTGGGACCCTCGCACACGAAGTAGGGGGCACCCGAAGGTGACCCCTGCCTGCGACGTTTCCGTCTCACCGAGGTCGGCTTGCCCCTGTCGCGGATCTTGGAGTCCTCCGGTGCGGCAGCATGGTCGACGAGAACGCTCGGGTCGTTCCGCCGACCGACGCAGTTGTCGAGGTGCCCGCCATCCCCGCGCTTTCCCCACAGCCGTCTGCGCAGGTGTGGCACGTCGTACGCCTTGTCCCCTTGTCGTCGGGATCTCGGCCGGCGTCGCACGGCGGCAGAGCCCGTCAGACGCAGCCACTGACCAGTACGTGGACGATCGCCGCGAGCAGCGCCTCATCGGGCGTGTCCGCTGTTCCGCCACCCCAAGGGGGCCGTACCTCGTGTGTGATGAACTGTGCCCTCGTTTCGAGAAGTTGATCTCGTCTCTGACAGGAGAGTGGGAGGGGCCGTGAACCTTGGTGGCGGGACGTGGCAGCGACTGACCGCCGTGGCGCTCGTCATGGCGGTGGCGGCCGGGTGTACGGGACAGGGCGAGGACTCGGGCGGCGGAAACGACGAGGACCTGCTGCGGAACCACGACTGGACGCAGATGCCGGGCACCACCGCGCGGAACGGCATCCTGCGGGTCAGCGCCTCGGATCGGCGCATCGTGGAGCAGGACTCCTCCGGCGGCCGGCCCAACCCCCCGCTGAACCTGGCCGGCCCGCATCTCAGGTCCGACGGCGACTTCACCGTCACCGCGCGCATGTCCGGTGTGGGTGACGACGACGGCGACTCATGGCTGCGGCTGTACGGACGGGTACCGGTCATCTACGACGAATGGCGGCAGGAGCGGCCCTCACTCCGCGTCGGCGTGACCGCCGACGGACAGGTGAAGGTACAGATATGGGACGGCGAGGGCGATGAGCCGGCCACCTCCAAGAATTTCGACTGCGGCTGCTCCGGGACGGTGACGCTCGCCGTGTCGAGCATCGGTGACACCTTCCACGTGAAAGCCGACGGGCGGCGGCTGGGAACCGTGCAGGATCCGGGGGTGTTCGCCGAGGGCACCGTCTGGTTCGGTCTGGAGGCGGACGCGGGCGAAGCGGACGCGGGTGAGGACGAGGACGAGCGCCGCGAGGGATGGCGTCTGACGCAGCTGACCGCGCGGGCGGAGAGCGGTGACTCGCTCCGCGTGATCAAGGCGCCGCGGCTACGCCAGGAGCAGTCCGACGACTCGCTGCGCGCGCGGGCCGAAGACGTGGGGCGGCCGTTCGACGTCGGCACCGCCCTGGCCGAGAACCCGCTGCTCACCGACTCACGCTACCGGGCGCTCGCGGGGAGCCAGTTCTCCATGCTCACTCCGGAGAACGCGTTCAAGCCACAGTTCCTCCACCCACGCCGGGGCGTGTACGACTTCCGCGACGCGGACCTGCTCGTACGCTTCGCCCGCGCCAACGACATGAAGGTGCACGCGCACACCCTCGTCTGGCACGAGGCTCTGCCCCACTGGATGCGGGAGAACGACGACCCCGGGGAGGTGCGCCGGACCATGCTCCGGCACATCGCCATGGTCGCCGGGCACTTCAAGGGACAGGTCGCGGAATGGGATGTGGTCAACGAGCCCATGTCCGACGACGAGAAGAGCTACACCAACGGGGATCTCGGTCTGCGCTCCGAGCAGAGCCCGTGGTTCGAGGCCATGGGTGAGGAGTACATCGACGAGGCGTTCAGGGCCGCCCACCGGGCCGATCCGAAGGCACGGCTGTACCTGAACGAGTACGGGGTCGAGGAGGAGGGCGAGCGGTGGGACGCCCTTTACGATCTGGTCGAGCGGCTCAAGGAACGCGGCGTGCCGATCGACGGCGTGGGTTTCCAGAACCATGAGTACGCACCCGGCGACCGCATCGACCCGGAGACCTTCCGCGGTCATGTGCGGGATCTGGCGGAACTCGGGGTCAAGGCGCGGGTGTCGGAGATGGACGTCCCCATAGGTGAGGACGAGGAGGACGGGCGGCAGATCCAGGCCGATGAGATGGCGGGCAAGCTGCGGGTCTGCCTGGAGGAGCCGAACTGCACATCGTTCTCCACCTGGGGATTCACCGACCGGTACGGTTCCACCGCCGACACCCAGATCTATCCTCCGCGCACGGCCGATTCCCTGCCGTGGGACGCGGCCCTGCGGCCGAAGCCGGCGTACGAGCGGCTGCTCGAAGCCTTTGACGAGGTGTAAGGAATCAGGGTGCGATCTCTACCCCGGACTCCCTGGCCGACGACCTCGCCAAGTCCCCGGCCACGCCCGGACATGACGGTGGGGCGGCACCGGGCCGCCCCACCGAACCCCCGTTGCCCGATCGGCTCGCTCAGCGCAGGAGCGCGCCGAAGCGGGCGCCCGTGGCGGGCGCCGAGAGGTCGCCGGCGCCGAACGCGAGGGACGACGTGGCCGTGAGACCGGTCGCCGTGCCGCGCAGCACCCAGACCGCGCCGTTCTGCTCGTTCTCGGCGGTGGAACCGGCCGCGAGGTCGGCGTGACCGTCACCGTCGACGTCCAAGAGCGCGCTGCTCACGCCGAACTCGTCTCCGCTCTCGGCGACTCCGGGTACCCCGGCGGTGTCCTGGTGGAAGGTCTGCGTACCGGCGCCCGCGACACCGGAGGCGCTGCCGGGGACCAGGGCGACGGACCCGGCGTCGGTGATGTCGCCGATGTCCTCGCCCGGGATGCCGAGCGCGATGTCGCCGAAGCCGTCACCGTTGACGTCCGCCACCGAGACCGTGGAGCCGATCCCGTCGCCCTCCTCCTCCACGCCGGGGAAGCCGGGCAGGTCCTGGTCGAAGGTCTGTACGCGCTCCTCGGACAGGCCGGAGGCCGACCCGAACGCGATCTGGACCTTGCCGCCGTTCCAGTAGTTGCCCACCACGACGTCGTCGAACCCGTCGTTGTTCACGTCCCCGATGCCGGTGCCCGTACCGGTCGCCGTGCCGTCCGAGGGGACCCAGCCGCTGGTGAAGCCCGTGCTGCCGCCGCCGAGGAACAGACGGTTGCTCCACTGGCCGTCGCCCGCGTACTTCCAGGCGACGATGTCGTCCTTGCCGTCGCCGTCGACGTCGCCGGTCCGGGTGGAGCGGATGGGCCCGCTGATCGAGTCGCCGTCCTCCTGGCAGCCGCCGTTGGTGGCGCAGGACGCGTCGTCGGCGTCGTAGCCCCACCAGTCGGCCTTGTCCAGCAGCGGCAGGGTGGCGGTGGGCTGTCCGGCACGGGTGACCGGGCCCTTCCACACAGTGGCGTCACCGCTCGCCGGGTCGTCGCCCGCGCCGGACAGGTAGGAGAACAGGGCGAGGTCCGTCTTGCCGTCGCCGTCGAAGTCGCCGGTCGTGGGGGACTGCCCGTACCCGGGTACGGCCGTGCCGCCGGTGAGTCCGGAGGCGGAGCCCCAGAGGATGACGGAGCCGGGACTGCCGCCCGAGATCACCAGGTCGCTGAAGCCGTCGCCGTCCAGGTCGCCCTTGGTGAAGTTGGTCCCGAAGCGCTGGTTCGCGGTGGCGGAGCCGGGAACGCCGCTGGTGGAGCGGCTGATGAGCTTCTTGTTGGCGGTGGAGACCCCATGGGCGGAGCCGTACGTGACGGCCACGTAGCCCGCCTTGGCCTTGCTGGAGATCGTGGCGTCCGGAGCCGACACGACCAGGTCGGCGTATCCGTCGCCGTTGAAGTCGTCCTGCGTGTCCGCGGACCCGGTGGCCGCCAGCGCCGGGCCCCCGGTGAGAGCCATGGCGCCGAATCCTCCGGCGAGCAGCACCGCGGCTGCCAGGGGTGCGGTGAGCGCGGTACGGGTCCGGCGGTGTGCTCGGGGCATACGTGAGCCTTTCGAGTCGGTCGGTTCGGTACGCGGAAGGCCGCGTACGGTGAGTTCGACTCGGTCCGAGCGCCCCCGGTTGTACGTCCCAATGCCATGGATTCGTCACCGAGGAGACAGACGTGGCGCTGAACTCCCGTGTTGTGCAAGGGAGTTCAGTGCGGGTTGTCAGCGGGCGTGCTGGTAGCCGCAGGTGAGTGTCCGGTCACCGAGCTCGGCTACGAACACCTGCGCCGGATCGTCGGCCACGGCTCGCTGACCACCACCCAGCGCTACCCGCACCCGGACGTACACAGGATCACAGAAAGACCGAGGGCCGGTTTCGGATTTCTCCGAAACCGGCCCTCACCTGCGACTGTCCCCAGTCGGGACGACAGGATTTGAACCTGCGACCCCTTGACCCCCAGTCAAGTGCGCTACCAAGCTGCGCCACGTCCCGATGCGCCCCGCCGCGGTGAACCGCGTGAAGACGCAGGTGAACCTTACCGCA
The DNA here is from genome assembly GCF_042677425.1 of Streptomyces sp. NPDC127119. Classification (NCBI taxonomy): domain Bacteria; kingdom Bacillati; phylum Actinomycetota; class Actinomycetes; order Kitasatosporales; family Streptomycetaceae; genus Streptomyces; species Streptomyces sp. NPDC127119. The sequence goes on from NZ_JBHXTO010000125.1 coordinate 11,031, forward strand.
CGCCGGGCGTCCAAGAGACCGGGCGCCCGGTCGGGCCGGACCCGGGCCGGTCCCGTCAGATCAGGTCGGGTCGGGTCGGGTCGGGTCGGGTCGGGTCAGTCGACGAACAGGCCCCTCGCCGTGGCCCGCGCGTCGAACTCCTCCAGGCGGGACTGGGCGTCCGGCATGCCGTCGCACATCGCCTCCAGGAGGACCTGCCCCAGGAGCATGGGGGCGCTCACCGTGTCGAAGACCAGGCCGGTGCCCACGGCGGCCGGCAGCAGCAGGTCGCTGTGGGCGGCCACCGGGGCGAACGTGCCGTCGGCGATCGTCACCACGGTCAGCCCGGCGTCCCGGGCGTGGTCGAGCGCGGCCAGCAGCTCCGCCGGATGGCGCGGCAGCGCGAAGCACAGCAGCGCGCTCGCCCCCGCGTGACGGGCCGCGTCGATCCGGTCGGCGAGCAGCGATCCGCCCTCGTCGAGCAGGCGCACGTCGGGGTGCACCTTCGCGGCGAAGTAGGCGAAGCCGCGCGCCTGGGCCGCGGAGGCGCGCAGCCCGAGCACGGGCAGCGGCCGGGAGGCGGCGAGCAGCCTGCCCGCCTCCTCCACCGGCCCGGGGTCGGCCAGCAGGGACGCCAGCTGGAGCAGGTTGTCGACCTCGGCCCGTACCGCCTGCTGGTAGGGGTTGGCCGGCCGTGTGTCCACGGCCGGCCCGACGGGTACGACGTCGCGCAGATGTCTGCGCAGCGCCGGATACCCGTCGAAGCCGAGGGCGACCGCGAACCGGGTCACCGACGGCTGGCTGACCCCGGCCAGCTGGGCCAGTTCCACGCTCGACAGGAACGGCGCGGCGGCCGTCCGGCGGACCAGACAGTGGGCGATACGCCGTTGGGTGGGCGTCAGACGGCGGCCCTCGAAGAGCTGGTGCAGCCGTGTGGGCGCGCCCGCCCCGGAGGACGTACCGCCGTCGGTGCCCGCGTCCGCTCCCTCCGTGTCGCTCACCCCTGTCCCCGTCCGGGTCAGCCCGCGAGACCGGCCGACGTCAGCCACTCCTTCGCGACGTCCGCGGAGTCCTCCTTGTCGTTGCTGATCTTCTTCATCATGTCCAGCAGGTCCTCGGTGGTGAGCTTGGCCGAGATGGCGTTGAGCGCCGACTTGGCCTTGTCGTTCACCGCGGACTTGTAGACGAGGGGCGTGACGTTCTGCGAGGAGAAGAGGTTCTTCGGGTCCTCCAGGACCACCAGCTTGTCCTCGACGATGGCGGGGTCGGTCGTGTACAGGTTGGCGGCCTGCACCTTGTCGTCCTTCAGCAGCTTCAGCAGGGTGCTCTGGGCGCCCGCGTCCAGCGGCTGGAACTTGCCGAACTCGACGCCGTAGACGTCCTTCAGGCCGACCCCGCCCTGGGTGCGGGTCTTGAACTCGGAACCGGCGCCGATGGTCAGGTCCTTCGCGACCGGCTTGAGGTCGGCCAGGGACTTGAGCTTGTACTTGGCGGCGGTCTCGGCGGTGACCGTGACCGAGTCCTTGTCCTCGGCCGCGGCGGAGTCGAGTATCTCGACCGACTTGGGGAGCTTCGCCTTCAGCTCGGTGTTGATCTCCTCCGTGCCGGTGGCGGTGCTCTTCTTGTCGACCGCCGTGGACAGCAGGGCGCCGTTGTACTCGGGGAAGACGGTGATGCCTCCCTTGACGACCTGGTCGTAGTAGACCTCGCGGGCGCCGATGTCGAACTTGCGGGTCACCTTCAGACCCTTGTCCTCCAGGGCCTGCGCGTAGATCTCGGCGAGCAGCTGGTTCTCGGGGAAGTTCGCCGAGCCGACGACGATGGCCTTGCCGCCGCCGCTGTCGCCGCTGCTGCCTGTCAGCGGATTGTCGTCGCTGTCGTCACTGCCTCCGCAGGCGGTGAGGGTCAGGGAGAGCGCGGCGACAAGACCGAAGGCGGCGGTACGGTACGTGGCTTTCATGGGTGTTCCCTTTCTCAGGTACGGCTCGGGTCTCGGGTGGTGCTCGGGTGCGGCCTGCGCCCGGTTCTGGTGCGCGCCGGGCAGGTGGGTCCGGTCGTCCCGATGGTTCCGGTGGTCCCGGTGGTTCCGGTGGTTCATGACTTGGCCGCCGCGGGCCGCAGCCCCGGCGAGACGACGGCGCGCCGCAACGCGGTGAAGGCGGCCTGGACGACGAGGGCCAGCGCCACGACGACGGCGGAGCCGCCGATGACCAGTTGGTAGTCGTTGCGGGAGAGCCCGTCGACGATGTAGCGGCCCAGACCGCCGAGACCGGGGTACGCGGCCACGGTCGCCGTGGCCACCACCTGGATGGCGGCGACGCGCAGGCCGAGCAGGATCAGCGGCAGCGCCATCGGCACCTCGACCTTCAGCAGGACCTCCCAGCCGGTCATGCCCATCCCCTTCGCGGCGTCCCGGGCGTCGGGGTCGACACCGCGGACCCCCTCGAAGGTGTTGATGAGGATCGGCGGGACGGCCAGCGCCACCAGGGCGACCAGCACGGGGGCGGTACTCAGTCCGGCGAGGGTCACCACGAGGACGACCAGGCCGAAGGTGGGGATCGCGCGCGCGAGGTTGGCGACGGTGGCGACGGCGAACGCGCCGCGGCCGGTGTGACCGACCAGCAGGCCGAACGCCAGCCCGATCACGGTCGCGAAGAGCAGGGACAGACCGCTGTAGGTCAGGTGCTCCGCGAGCCGGTGCGGGATGCCGTCGTCACCGTGCCACTGCGCGGACGACGTCAGCCACTCGCCGACGAGCTGGATCTGGTTCAGGAGATCGTTCACGCCTTCGCCCCCTTGCCGCGGGCCCACGGCGTGAGCAGCCGCTGCGCCAGGACGAGCAGTGCGTCGGTGACGAGGGCCAGCAGCATGATCAGTACGGTCGCGGTGATGATCGGGGTCGGGAAGTCGAGCTGGAGGCCCCGGGTGATGTAGTAGCCGAGGCCGCCCTGGCCGATCAGCTGTCCCACGGCGACGAGGCTGATCGAGGAGACCGCGGCGACCCGTACACCGGCGACGACGACGGGCACGGCGATCGGCAGTTCGACCTGGACGACCCGGCGGACCGTGCTGAAGCCCATCGCGGTGGCCGCCTGCCGTACCGGATCGGGCACCGAGGCCAGTCCGTCCACGACGTTGGGGATGAGCACCGACAGCGTGTACAGGGTCAGCGGGATCATGACCGTGCGTTCGGTGAGCCCCGTGTAGCGGACGAAGATCATGAACAGGGCCAGCGACGGGATGGAGTACAGGACGTTGGCCGCGGTCAGGGTGGGCGGGTAGACCCACCGGTAGCGGTGGCAGAGCATGCCGAGCGGCACGGAGATGATCAGTCCGAACAGCACCGGCAGGAGGCCCAGCCGCAGATGGACCCCGGTGTAGTGGGCCAGCTCACCGACGTGATCGCCGATCCAGACCCACCGTATGAGCGGCTCCCCGTCCCTCATCGACCGTCACCGCCCGCGCTGCCGGCGCCGCCTGCGTCACCGGGGCCGTCCGTCCCGGCGACGCCGTCTGCGCTGTCCGGGGTCCCGTCGCTCTCCGGGCCTCCGGAACCGTCGGCCGACGTCTCGCCGTCGGCGTCGCTCTTCACGAGACGGCCCTCGGAGGTCTCCGCCGCCCCCGGCGGCCTGCCGACTTCGGGCGCCTTGCCCGGATCCGGCCCCTCGGCCGCGTCGGGCGCCTCGCTCGTGCCGGCCGACGTGGCCGGAGCAGCCGGGTCGGCCGACTCAGCCGGTGCGGCCGGTACGGCCGACTTGGTCGTGTCGATCGGTGCAGCGGGCTCGGCCGGGGCAGATGCGTCGGCCGGGGCGGCTGTCCCGGTCTGCTCGGCCGGGGCGGCTGTCTCGGCCGGGGCGCCCGCGCGTGCCGACGCCCCCGCTATCGCGGCGGACAGCTCGTACGCGTCCGCGACCCCCGCGACCGCGCCGTCCGCGTCCACGCCCACCGCGAGGCGGGAGGGGGACAGGAGGGCCGCGTCGAGGGCGGCCCGCGCCGAGTCGCCGACCAGGGCGAACGTGTGGCCGAGCGGGGCGAGCGTCGCGTCCGCCAGGGTGCCGCCGGGCGGGAGGTCGGCGGTCGCGGCCCAGCCGAGGGGACGACGGGCGGCGTCGACGGCGAGCACCCAGGGCTCGCCCAGGGACCGGGCGTCGGCGACGGGAGCGGTCACCGGCAGCACCGGGCCCTCGCGCAGCGGCAGACCGGAGGCCTGGACGAAGGAGAGCCGGCGGATGCCGCGGTCCTGCCCGACGAAGTCCGCCACGAAGTCGTCGGCGGGGTGCGCGAGCAGCCGCTCCGGGGTGTCGAACTGCGCGAGCTTGCCGCCCGTGCGGAACACCGCGATGTGGTCGCCCAGCTTGATGGCCTCGTCGATGTCGTGGGTGACGAAGACGATCGTCTTGTGCAGCTCCTTCTGCAGCCGCAGGAACTCGGCCTGCAGTTCGCCGCGCACGATGGGGTCGACCGCGCTGAAGGGCTCGTCCATGAGCAGTACGGGCGGATCCGCGCCCAGCGCCCTGGCGACCCCGACGCGCTGCTGCTGCCCGCCGGAGAGCTGGTACGGGTAGCGCTTGGCCATCGTGGCCGGCAGTCCCACCAGTTCCAGCAGCTCGGCCGCGCGCGAGCGGGCCTTCTTCTTGCCCCAGCCGAGCAGCAGCGGCACGGTCGCGACGTTGTCCAGGATGGTCCGGTGCGGGAAGAGCCCGGCGTGCTGGATCACGTAACCGATGCCCCTGCGCAGTTCGGGGGCGGCCACCTCCCGGATGTCCTGGCCGCGCAGGCTGACCGTGCCCGCCGACGGCTCCACCATGCGGTTGACCATCCGCAGCGTCGTGGTCTTGCCGCAGCCCGAGGGGCCGACCAGGACCGTGAGGCCGCCCTCGGCCAGCTCCAGGGACAGTGCGTCCACGGCTGTGGTGCCGTTGGGATAGTTTTTGCTCACCGCGTCGAATCTGATCAAAGCTGCCCCTTACCCGACTGCATATCGTCATGCAGAGTTGTTCGTGACTGAATTTCAGTCAATCCCCTTTTGTAAACGGGGCGTTACGTTCGTCCGAAGAAAGTGAGAGGACGCCCGGAATGACCGCACTTGACCCCGTTTGGTTCACGTTCCTGAACGGTTCCGACATCGAACAGCTGGAACTGAGCGACACCGAAGTACTCGATGCCGTCGAACAGGGACTGCTCGCCCAGGGTCACGGCGAGACGGTTATCGAACCACGGGTGCATCTCACACCCGACCCCGCCTTCAACGGCCACTTCAACGTCCTGCGTGGTTACGTCGCCCCGCTCGGCATGGCCGGGGTCAAGATCGTGGGCGACTACGTCGACAATTACAAGTCCGGTCTGCCCTCCGAGATGGCTCTGCTGAACCTCTTCGATCCGCGTACGGGCATGCCGCTGGCCGTGCTGGACGCGACCGCGATCACCGAGATGCGGACCGGCGCGCTCACCGCGCTCGGCGCACGGCACCTGGCCAGAAGTGACTCCAAGGTCCTGGGTCACATCGGCGCCCGCGCCACCTCGTACTGGAACGTCCGGCTGCTCGACCGGATCTTCGACCTCGACGAGATCCGCGTCCACTCGCGCCGCCCGGAGAGCCGCGAGGCCTTCGCGAAGCGGCTGGAGGACGACCTCGGCAAGCCCGTGATCGTCACCGACGACTGGAAGTCGTGCGTCGAGGGCGCGGACATCGTCGTGGAGGCGTCCCGGCTGGAGCGGCCCGAGCCGCTGCTGAAGACGGAGTGGATCGCGCCGGGCGCGCTCGTCGTCCCCTACGGAACGATGAGCGCGGTCGAGCTCTCGCTCACCGACATCATGGACAAGGTCGTCGTCGACGACTGGGGCCAGTGCCGGTCCGGGCCCTTCGGTGCTCTGCGCGCGCACGTCGAGTCGGGCCGGCTCAGCGAGACGACCCTGCACGGCGAACTGTGCGAGATCGTGGCGGGCGACAGGCCCGGCCGGGAACGGTCCGACGAGACGATCCTGTTCTGGCACCGCGGTCTGTCCCTGTCCGACATCGCCCTGGGCGCGGCCGTGCTCGCGAAGGCCGGGGAGCGCGGACTCGGACAGAAGCTGCGGTTCTCATGACGGGCCCCTACCCCGCGGAATCCGAAGCAGTGATCGAACCGGCGATCGAATCGTCGATCGGATCGGCGGCAGGAGCGGCGACGGAAGCGGTGACCGTCGACGGCCGCTCCCTGTCCTGCGCGGACGTGGCCGCCGTCGCCCTGCGCGGCGCCCGGGTCGCCCTCGCGGACGAGGTGCTCCCCCGGCTGGCGCGCGAGCGCGCGGTGGTGGACGACGTGGTCGACCGCCAGGTGCCGACGTACGGACTGACGACGGGACTCGGCAGCCGTTCGTCGTACGCCCTGCCGCGCGACGAACTCGCGCGGTTCAGCGTGCGTACGGTACGCGGCCGGGCCAACGCGGTCGGGGACCCCCTGCCCGCCTCCGTCGTACGCGCCGCCCTGATCGCCCGCGTCAACGGGCTGGCGGGCGGCGGCAGCGGAATCAGCCCGCGGATCCTGCCCCTGCTCGTCGACCTGCTCAACTCCGGCGTCCATCCGCTGGTCCCCGAGGTGGGCTCGATCGGCGCCTCGGACCTGTGCCAGATGGCCCACGTCGGCCTCGTGGTCATCGGCGAGGGCCGCGCCGAACTCTCCGGCGAGGTGCTCGACGGCGCGGCGGCCCTGCGCCGGGCCGGGCTGACCCCCGCCGAACTGGGCCCCAAGGACGGACACGTCCTGTGCAGCGCCAGCCCGCTGGCCGCAGGCCACGGCGCTCTCGTCCTCGAAGAGGCGGCCACCCTCCTGACCCTGGCCCAGGCGGTCACGGCACTCACCTTCGAGGGCTTCCGGGCGAACACCAGCCCCCTGGACGCCCGGGTCCTCGGCCTGCGTCCGGCCCCCGGCCAGTCCCGGGCGGCGGAACACCTCCTCGCACTCCTGGCGGGCGGCGACCTCACGGATCCGAAGCACGCCCGCCGGGTCCAGGACCCCATCAGCCTGCGCTGCGCGGCCCAGGTGCACGGAGCGCTGCACGCCGCGCTCGACCTCGCCGGCGCGGCGCTGGATCCCGAGCTCAACGGATGCGGCGACAACCCCGTGGTCCTGCCCGCCACCGACGACGTACCCGGCGAGATCCTCTCCTCCGGCAACTTCCACACCCCGGCCCTCGCCCTGGCCCTCGACACCGTCGCGCTCGCCCTGACCCAGACCGCCGCGATCTCCGCCGAACGCATGCGGCGGCTGCTCAACCCCGGGCTCAGCGGGCTGCCCGCGAACCTCTCGCCGCACGGCCCGGAGCGTTCGGGCTTCGCGCCGCTGGCGAAGACGGCACAGGCGCTCGTCGCGGAGATCCGTCTCCTGTCGGCGCCGGTGAGCACCGACCCCCGGCACGGCGCGGACGGCGTCGAGGACGACTCGACCAACGCGTCGCTCGGGGCGCGGCGGCTGTCGACCATGCTGGTCCGGCTGCGGCAGTTGCTCGCCGTGGAGGCCGTGGCCGCCGCGCAGGCGGTGGACCTGGCCGCGCCCACCACGCTCGGACAGGGCCCCGCCCTCCTCCACAGGGCGATCCGCGAGCTGGTCCCGCCCCTGGACGAGGACCGGCCCTGCGGGGTGGACGTGGACCGGGTGACCGATGACATCCTGGGGTCCGACGAGGTGCGGAACGCCCTGCGTGCCCTGACGGAAGAAGCCTCGTGACCAACGTCGACGTACACCAGCATCTGTGGACCGGCTCGTTCGTCGCGGCGCTGCGGGCGCGCACCGAGCCGCCGTTCCTGGACGGCTGGACGCTGCACACGGCCGGTGAGCCGCCCTACGAGGTCTCCCCCGCCGACCACGACATCGCCCGGCGGACCGAACGGGCGGTCGCCGACGGCCTCGGCAGGGCGCTGATCTCGTTGTCCTCCCCGCTGGGCGTGGAATGGCTCCCCTCGGCGGAGGCGCGCCCCCTGCTCGACGCGTACCACCAGGACGCGGCGGAGCTGCCCCGCCCGTTCGGCGCGTGGGCCGCCGCGGGGGTCCGCGACATCGACGCGAGGACGACGGCCGGATACCTGGACCTGGGTTTCGCGGGCCTGCAACTCCCGGCGAACGCCCTGGCCGACGCGGCGGGTTACGAGCACTGCGCCCCGCTGCTGGATCTGCTGACGGCCCGCGACCTCCCCCTGTTCATCCACCCGGGCCCGGCGGCCGAGGACTCCCAGCGGCCGGGGTGGTGGCCGGCGATGGTGCCGTACGTGCAGCAGATGCACGCGGCCTGGTTCGCGTTCCGGGCGTTCGGCAGGCCGCGCCATCCGCAGCTGCGGGTGTGCTTCGCGCTGCTGGCCGGCCTGGCACCCCTGCACGGCGAACGCTTCGTGGCCCGCGCCGGGGCGGAGGGCCACAGGGAGACCGACCCGAACGTCTTCGTGGAAACCTCGTCGTACGGCCCACGCGCGGTGGACTCGATGGTCCGCGCCCTGGGCACAGCCGCACTGGTCCAAGGCACGGACCGCCCCTACGCAGACCCCCCACAAACCCCCGGCTACGGCCTGGGCGGAGCAGCGGCCTACGCATTCCGCATCGCGAACCCCCGCCGCTTACTGACAGGACAAAGCTGACGCCACCAGACGTCACCCCTCCGGGGCACGCTCCAAAGGGGCGCGGGGAACTGCGCGACCAGCCACAACGCACCCGCACCCGCAGGCAATCGAGCTGACGCCGCAGGCGTCGCCCTTCAGGGGCGCGGGGAACTGCGCGCCCAGCCACGACGCACCCGCAGACGAACGAAGCCAGCGGCAGCTACCCCGGCGGCGTAGGCGTGTCATGCGTCCGGTACATCGCCTGGACGTCCAGTTCCAACTGGACCGTCGGGCCGACCACCGCGATACCCCGGGCCAACATCGAACGCCAGTTCAACGTGTAGTCCTCCCGGTGCAGCTCCGCCTTCGCGAGCGCCGCGCACCGCAACTCCTCCCCGTATCCCCCGTTCACCGTGCCGAGATACGTCGTGTCCAGCCCCACCGACCGGCTCACCCCGTGCATCGTCAGCGAGCCGTGCACGGTCCACTTGCTGCCGCCGCGGTACGCGAACCGCGTGCTGTGGAAGTCGATGTGCGGGAACCGTTCGACGTCCAGGAAGTCCCCGGACCGCAGGTGGTCGTCGCGGGTGCGGTTGCCGGTGGTGATGCTCGACGCGTCGATACGGACGTGCAGCCGCGAGTCGGCCATGTCGTCGGCGATCTGGATGCCGCCGTCGAACCGTTCGAAGCGGCCGTGCACATGGGCCATGCCGACATGCTTGGCGATGAACCGGATCGCCGTGTGGGGCGGGTCGAAGAGCCAGTTGCCGGGCGTCGGCAGCTCCAGTCGGCGGGCGGGCTGGAGTGCGATCTGTTCCGCGGGAGCGGCGGGTCCGGCCGGCACGTCGACCGTCTCCTGGTGCGGGTGCAGACCCTCGGCGGCGACCATCAGGCCGTACCGGCCGGGCGGCAGCGCCGCGAGGAAGTAGCCGTACGGGTCGGTGGTGCCGCGGGCCACGACCCGGTGCGTGTCCAGCGCGGTGACCGTCACGTCGGCCGCGCCCATCGGCTGGCCCACGGGGTCGACGACCTCACGGCTGATGGCACCCGCGCCGGGCGGGAGGGGAAGCGAGACGCCCGTCGCGCCGCCACCGGAGGCCCGCTCCCGCCGTCGGCGCCGAAGCAGTGCGAGGGCCATGGTGTTCACCTTTCATCGGCTGCGTCGGAGCCCCGGCGAAACGGCACGCAGCTCATGACGATCCTGGACCCGGACGCGCGAAGGCGGGTGTCTCATAACGAGACACCCGCCCACCCGGGGCGACGGCACCACCGCCCTGGTCAGTGCGCCCTGGTCAGTGTGTCCGGGCCGGGACCGTCACACGGTCACCCCGTCGATCTCGAAGGTCTGCACCGACGCGGCGGCGAACGGCACGCTCAGGCTCTTGCCGTTCAGATAGGTGTCAGAGCGGGCGGTGTAGAGGTCACCGCCGCCGGAGGTGAGCGTGTTCCAGCGCCGTACGAGTCCGCCCGTGCCGCCGGTGACCGCGGAGAAGCGGGACAGGTCGAAGGTGAGCGTCTGCGCCGCGCCGGAGTTGACCGCGACGACGACCAGGCGTTTCTGGGTCGCGTCGTGGGCGGCCACCGCGTAGCCGACCCCGGTGTCGATGATGGTCATCCCCGGCCGGATGTGCCGGCTGAACTGGGCCATCACGTAGTACTTGGTCTGCACGGTCGTCGGCTGGAGCGTGCTCTGGTCGTACGCGATCATCGCCCAGCCGGTGGAGGGGTCCATCACCTGCCAGTACACCCAGGCGGTCGGGTGCAGCCAGCGGAAGTCCAGGCACAGGTTGCTCGCCAGGGTGAGGCCGGTGCCGTCGCTGTCGCCGGTCTCGGAGTTCCAGAGCTTCTTGCCCGCCGTCGTGACGGCATCGGTGTAGAGGAGGTCGCGTCGACCGCCCGACCCCTGGTAGCCGTGCACGTTGACCTGGCTGACCAGCGCCTTCGTCGACGACCCGAAGGAGTTCCAGGTCGTGCGCGCCAGGTCGTAGCTCGTCTCGTCGGACGCCGAGAGCCTGACGCCGGACAGCCCGCGGGTGTCCAGCTCGCTGCGCATGTACGGGAGGACGGCCGCCTGGACGGTGGCGTCCATGTGGCAGCCCTCCTGCGTGCCGGTGGCGGTCCACCAGCTGGACGAGGGCTCGTTGAACGGGTCGACCGTCGCGAAGTTCACCCCCCAGTTGTTCTTCGCGTACAGGGCGACGGCGGCCAGGTGGGAGGCATGCTGGCGGTAGTTCCAGGACTGGAGGTTGTTGCCGCCGCCGGACGCTCCGGAGGGGTTGTGGTTGAGGCACATCCACCACATGGGCGAGTTGGCGAACAGCTCGGAGACCGCGCCTCGTTGGGTCGCCTTGACCAGGGCGGCGCGCTGGTTGGCGTCGGCCGTCCAGTCCCAGGCGGAGGACGTGGGGTCCTCGTTGTTCCAGTCCTGCCAGAAGCCCTCGATCTGCTTGAACGCCGGGATGTTGGGCGAGGCGACCATGCTCTGGCCGCCCACGCTGTTGGGGCTGCACGCGCCCAGGTTGTAGCGGGCGATGTTCAGCCCGAGGCCGGGCAGGGTTCTGCCGCCGTACGCCACGGACTTGGTGGTGAAGAAGATGTCGGCGAAGTCGTCACGTGTGCCGAAGACGTTGGCCCACCAGGCGAGGGAGGTGCCCCAGCCCTCCCAACGCCCGTAGCCGGTCGCGGGGTTGACCGCGATGGTCGCGTCGGCCCGGGCGGTGCCTGTCGCCAGCGCACTGCCCAGCAGCGTGCCGCCCGCCGCCGCCAGCAGTGATCTGCGCTTGATCATGAGGTCTCCTGTCAGGCTCATGCCACAACCTGCTTGAAGAATGGGGCGGCCGCAAACGGTTGTCGAGACGCATGACAGCGCTTTCTCTTTCGATAGCTTGCGGGACGCGCAGCCACTGGGAATCGCTGGAGCCGTATGTCAGGACGGGGATGAGGTCGCAGCCGCGCGAGGGGCCCGGCCCGCGTGAGCCGCCTCCAGCACGGTCAGCGCGTCCTCCGTCGTGACAGGGCGCGGATTGGCGTACGCCTGTCCCGCGACCAGCTCAGCCGCCACCTTCAGATCGGCCTCCGTCAGACCGAGTCCGGCGAGGGAACGGGGTGCGCCGAGTTCTCCGGCGAGGGTCCACAGCGTGTGCGGGGCGTCGTCGGTGTCGAGGGCACGGTTCAGCGCGTGGACGGCCGCGGGGGCGGCGGGCGCGTTGAACGCGAGGGCGTACGGGAGGACCACCGTGTGCGTCTCGGCGTGCGGCAGGCCGAACGTGCCGCCCAGCACATGGCAGACCTTGTGGTGCAGGCCCATGGTGGTCGCGCCCAGACACGATCCGCAGAGCCAGGCCCCGTACAGGGCACGGCTGCGGGCCTCCGGGTCCGACGGCTCGGCGGCGATCGCCGGGAGCGCCGAGGTCAGCGCCCGTACGCCCTCCTCGGCCATCAGGGCGATCAGGGGCGAGGTGTCGGGGGCGTACAGCGCCTCGACGGCGTGCGCGACGGCGTTGACGCCGCTGGTGACGGAGAGCGGTACGGGCATGGACAGGGTGAGTCCGGGGTCGTACACGACGCTGCGCGGGAGGACCGACGGGTCGCGGCCGGTGCGTTTCGCGCCGTGCTCGGTGAGGCCCCAGACGGAGGTCATCTCGGAGCCGGAGTAGGTCGAGGGGACGGCGATCAGCGGAAGGCCGGTGCGCAGCGCGATCGCCTTGCCGAGGCCGATCGACGAGCCGCCGCCGACCGCGACACAGCCGTCGACGCCGAGCTCGCGCGCCACCTCGACGGCCCGGTCCGCGACTTCGGCCGGGACGTGCATACGGGCCTCGGCGTGCACGCCCGCGCAGAGGTCGCCCAGCGAGTCCGCGACCGCCCTCGCCGTGTCCGCGCCGCGCGCTCCGGACACCACGAGCACCCGGCGCAGCCCGAGCCGTTCGACCTCGCCGGCCGTCGCGGTCACCGAGGCGCCGGGCCGGAAGACGACACGCATGGGCTGTGCCTCGTAGGAGAAGTTCACGTGGTGCGCTCCGGAGTCAGTACGAGGTCGAAGCGGGCGTGCCTGAAGGGGTTCGGGATGCCGAACTCCCGTGCCAGGGCAGGGTCGTCGGTCTCCGCGAAGTCCTGGACGAGACTGCGCTTCACGGCGAAGACGGCGTCCGAGTCGAGGTAGTCGCTGCCCGCCACGAAGATGTGCGTGGTGACCGGGGCGTGTCCCTCGGCGCCGGCGATGAAGTGGATGTGCGCCGGGCGGTAGGGGTGGCGGCCGGTGGCACGGAGCAGGTCGCCGACCGGGCCGTCGGTCGGGATGGGGTACGGGCTCGGTACGCAGGTGCGGAAGTGGAAGCGGCCCGCCGCGTCGGTGGCGAAGAGGCCTCGGCCGTTGCCCGCGGGCTGGACGTCGGGCTGCTGCACGTCGTAGAAGCCGTGGGCGTCGGCCTGCCACACGTCGAGGGTCGCTCCGGGCAGCGGGGTGCCGTCCTGGGACAGCACCCGGCCGCTGACCACGCACGGTTCGCCGCTGCCCACGAGGTCGATGTCCGCGCCGAGGTCGCGGACGGGTGACTCCGTCATGTGGAAGGGCCCGAGGACGGTGGACTCGGTGGCGCCGGGGCCGCGGTCGGCGTTCAGGGTCTCCACGAGCATCGACAGCCCGAGCACGTCGGAGAGGAGGATGAACTCCTGGCGGGTGTCGGTGCACGTCTGCCCGGTCGCCGTCAGGAAGCCGATCGCGCGCTCCCACTCCTGCTGGGTGAGCCGGGTCTCGCGGGCGAAGTCGTGCACGTGCCGGACGAGCGCGCTCAGCACCTCGCGCAACCGCGGATCGGTATCCGCCCCGAGGCTGCGCACGGCCTCGTCGGTGACCGTGTCCCCACCGGCATCGACACTCATGACGACTCCCACCCTCTCGATCACTCTCCGGGTCCCAGCACCCCTCCGATCCAAGTATGGTCCCGCGCCCACCTCCCCCAGGGCCGCCGCGCCCATGGGGCGGCCCCCCACCCCTGCCCCCTCAGGGGCGCGAGGAACGGCGCGACAAGCCACGACGCACCCGCACAAACCCCACGACCCAGACCACCCACCCCCTCAGGGGCGCGGGGAACTGCGCGGCCAACCACAACGCACCCGCACAAACCCACACGCCCAGGCACCACCCCTCGTTGCCCCTTCAACAACACCCGGTACCGTGGACACCGCCGTGACCACCGCAAACGACTCCCCCACCCACACACCGCTCCGCCGCGCACGCGAACGGTTCCTGACCGGGCAGCCGCTGCCCGACGACGTACCGACCGAGATCGCCGCCGCCTGGCGCCGCGCCCGCTTCTTCGGCGTACCGCACGACCTCACGGAGCCCGCCCGGCCCTCACCCCCAACGGGGTCCGCCCTACTGACCGCCGCCCTGCCGGTGCTCGACCGCCTGGAGCCCCCGCTCTCCTCCGGGCAGTCGGCCGTGGTCCTCACCGACGAGCGCCTACGGGTCCTGTGGTCGGGCGGGAACACCCCGCACGAGGAGAGGCACCCGGACCTGTCCGAGCGTGAGGTCGGGCACAACAGCGCCGCACTCGCCCTGCGCAGCCGCAGCCGCGCCGAGGTGCACGGCCCCGAGCACTTCCTGGACCTCTGGCAGGACGTGTCCGCCGTGAGCGTTCCGGTGCTGGCGCCGGAGAACGGCCGCGTCCTGGGCACGGTGACCGTCGCGTCCGGCCTCTGCGCCGAGCGCTCGCCGCACCCCGGGGCCGCCCTCGCCGAGGCCACGGTGGCGGCCGTGGAGGCGGAACTCCTGACCCGCTCGCGCACGGCGGAACGCGTGCTGCTCGACGCCTACCAGCGCGCTGCCGCCCGGCCGGGCACGGCGGTCGTGGCGCTGGACGGACGCAACCGCCTGCTCAACGAGACGGCGGCGGACCTGCTGCCACCGTCGGCACTGGAGGCGCTGGAACGCACCACGGCGACGAACCGGCCGGACGGGCCGGACGGGCCGGACAGCCCGCCCGCGTACACCCTGCACCTCCCCGACGCCACCGGCACCGCGCGCATCACGCAGGTACATCACGAGGGCGCAGTCATCGGCGTGGTCGCCGTCGTCGAACCGCCCGTCGGGCTGCCCGTACGCCCCGGCGGGCCGCCCCGCGTCGCGCCCGCCGGGCGTTCCGTCCCCTGGCGGCACGCGACGAGCCGCGCGGCGGAACTGGCCCGCTCCCGTGGCCCCCTGCTGCTCACCGGCGAACGCGGCACCGGAAAAGCCTTCCTGGCAAGGGAGTTGCTGGCCGCGCGCGGCGGACCGCCCCCGCTGGTCGTGGACGCGGCGGAGCGGCCGACCTCCGACGCCATCGACAGGTGGGCCGCGTCGGCCGGCGGCCGGACCGCGGCGTCGGCCCCCGACCGCCCCCTCCTGCTCCGCCACGCCGAACTGCTCACGCAGACCGACGCCGCCTCGCTCAACTCGCTCCTCACCTCCCGCCTCGAAGCCCGCCCGCACGCGCCCCTCCTGGTCACGTACACGCCCGGCACTCCCCCGGACCCCTGCCTCCAGCGGCTGCTCGACACCCTGGGCGCCCGCTCGGTGGCCCTTCCGCCGCTGCGTGAACGCCCCGACGACATCAGGGAGTTGCTGGCGGAACTGACACCGAGGCCCGCGCCGGGCCAGCCGCCCCTGACCTGGACCCTGGACGCGCTGCACGCCCTGGAGCGGCACACATGGCCCGGCAATGTCACCGAACTCGCCCAGTTGGTCCGGGCGTTGGCCGAAGGCCGGCGGACTGTCGGACCGGTGCGGCGGGCGGAACTGCCGGACCCCGTCCGGGAAGGACCCCCGGCCCGGCCGCTGAGCCCGATGGAGCACGCCGAGCGCACCGCCATCCTGGAGGCGCTGCGCAGTCACGGCGGCAACAAGGCACGTACGGCCGCCGCACTGGGCATCGCCCGCGCCACGCTCTACCGAAAGCTGCGCGCCTACCGCAGCTGAATGAACGCCGCCGCCGGGCGGAACCGGAGAACATCGCCGGGCCGCCGTGAGCCGCCGTGAAAGGAACGGGACGCACGGGGCGGAAAAGGCGAATGACACCACGGACAGTGGGACGCCTCACCTCTGCGGCAATCGCGTTGCTCCGCCCGAAAGCGGGAATTACCCTTCCCTCACGCGTTCCTGCACGCTTGAACCACGGGGGAAAAATTGAAGGTTCGTCTGCTCGGGCCATTAGAACTCACGGATGGCCCCGTCACGCTGCGTCTGCCCGGCGAGAAACTCCGGGCGACTGTGGCCGCACTGGCACTCTCACCCAACAGGCCGGTGTCACGCAGTGATCTGATCGACGAGTTGTGGGGCGAGGATCTTCCGCGCAATGCGGAGAACTCCCTGCACGGTCATGTCGCCCGTCTTCGCCGCATCATTGACACGCACACCGGGAAGGACCATCTGCGTGACCTGATCCGCACATCGAGTTTCGGATACATGCTTTCTTTGCCCGAGAATGACATCGACGCCGCCCTCTTCTGCAATCTGACCCGGCAGGCCGCCACGCTCCACAGGTCCGCGCCCGGACAGGCGATCCCGCTGCTGAACCAGGCGCTCGCCCTGTGGCGGGGCCCGGCGCTGCTGGACACCGGGCAAGGGCTGATCAGCAGGATGGCGTACACCCGGCTCACCGAGACCCGGCTGACGGCGTACGAGTACCTCTTCGACGCCGAGCTGCGGCTGGGCCGGCACCGGGAGATCATCACGGAGCTGCATCCGCTGCACGCGCGCTATCCGCTGCGCGAGCGTTTCTGCGAGCAGCTCATCAACGCGCTGTACCGGTCGGGACGGCAGGCGGAGGCACTGGACGTCTACCACCGCACCAGGCGGCGGCTCGCCGACAATCTGGGCCTTGAGCCGGGGGACGCGCTGCGGGCGCAGTTCGAGAGGGTCCTGCGACGGGAACCGCTGACCGTCTGAGGAACGCTCAGCGCGGGGCGGTGT